>JADKJR010000039.1 GCA_016720925.1 Betaproteobacteria bacterium
TTGGCCGCTGCAGGGGTGCCAGTGCATTCATTGTTGGCTGGGGGGAGTGCTCAAGCCCGCATTACGTCCTCGTCTCCCGGTTGTGTCTGGTTGCAATGCCGAAATTGCATTTAGCGGCTGGATTGAACTAACGACAGACGGCGGTGCACGGTCGGCGGTGCCACGCTGCGAAATGGGGCAGGGCGTATATACCGCGCTGGCCATGCTTGCTGCCGAAGAGTTGGACATTCCGCTCGAACGCGTCAAGATCATGGACGCCCCGGTTCACAAAATTTTCGGCAATATCATGGTTGCGGAGGCAATGTTGCCGGCATTGTTTGAGGATCAGCGTCTGGTGGCACGTAGCAAGCGCTGGCTGAAAGATGTCGCGGGCCGGCAAACGCTCGGTGTCTCGACCACGACTGGCGGTTCTACCAGCCTTCGCGAATTGTGGCGGCCCATACGCATGGTTGGCGCACAGGCGCGCGCTTCACTGGTCAATGCCGCCGCGCGCCTGTACGCGGCGGATCCCCGACAGTGCCGCACTGAGACGGGCTTCGTAGTACTGCCGAACGGCACGCGGCTTACGTACGCGGAAGTATTGAGCCGTGCGATCGTTGTCGAGCCGGCGAGAGATTTCAATGTCAAATCTCCAGAGCAGTTCAGGCTTATTGGGCGGTCGCCCACGCGCACTGATGCGCGCGCAAAGGGTGATGGCAGTGTGAAATTTGCCTCGGATGTGCGCCTGCCAGGTATGTGTTACGCGGCGCTCGCAATGCCCCCGTCGATCGGCGCGACGCTGGTAACTTTTCGGGTGCCTCTGGAGGTACAGGGCGCCGAAGTTGTACCTGTCCCGGCAGGCTACGGGCAGGGAGAATCGCTGGCGGTGATCGCCGATAGTTGGTGGACGGCGCAGCAGATCGCGGGCGCGCTAGACATTACCTGGAATGAGATAACCGGTGCGACAATCGACACCAATGTGCTGGCTTCCAGGCGACGGGCGGCATTGGATGGCGGGACCAGTGTCGTCAAGTCGGTCATAGGTGATCCAGATGCAACGTTAAGCGCCGCCGGTAACAAACTCGAGGCTGAATACGCGGTGCCATATCTCGCGCACGCGGCCATGGAACCTATGAACTGCACTGCACAGGTGAGTGGCGGCATCGTCCGGGTATGGGCACCGGTGCAGGCGCCGCGCGTTGCGATTGCCGCTGCGGCCCAGGCTGCTAACGTCAAGGCCGAGGCAGTTGAGATGGTGGTGCCGATGCTTGGTGGTGGGTTTGGTCGGCGCCTCGAGGCCGACTTCGTGTTTCAGTCTGTTGCTATTGCATCCCAGGCCGATGGCCGTCCTGTACACATGATTTGGACGCGTGAACAGGACTTTCGCCACGACTTTTATCGCCCCGCCGCAACAGCCCGCTTGCGTGCCGCAATCGACGCCACGGGAAAAGTCATGGCGCTTGATTTGAGAGTGGCCTCTGAATCGGTAGGGCGAGCACAAGACAGCCGTAACGAGCCCGGAACGTCCAAACCTGCAAGCCCGCCGATCGTCGGCGGACTTGCCTATGCGATTCCACATCAGTGTTACCGTCATGTGCAGGTCAATTCAGCGGTTCCCATCGGCTCGTGGCGAAGTGTAGATGCCTCGTACAACGGCTTTTTTTATCGAGTCATTTATGGACGAGTTAGCTGCCACGATCCGATGGGACCCTGTTGCCTTGCGCCGTGAACTGCTAGCCGGGCAGCCGCGTCATCTGGAGACGCTTGAACTTGCTATTGAAAAGTCAGGATATAGTCCCGAACGACAGGCAGCGCTGAGAACGCAAGGACGCGCCTTGGGTGTTGCGCTGTATGAGTCCGTAGGTAGTGTGGTAGCTGAAGTGGCAGAAGTGTCGATCGAAGGTAACCGTCCGCGAGTGCATCGAGTGGTGTGTGCGATTCACTGCGGCCTGGCGGTGCATCCTGATGGCATTGCTCAACAGGTGGAAGGCGCCGTGATCATGGGCATGGGGGCGGCGCTGGATGACGGCATTGAGATCCGTAACGGCCGCGTGGTGCAGGGCAATTTGCACGAATACCAGCTTCCACGGATGGGCGATGTGCCGATCGTCGAAACGCATATTGTCCATTCAGATCACCCACCAACTGGGGTTGGGGAGGCAGCGTTGCCACCAATTGCGCCGGCGATTGCCAACGCAGTGTTCGTCCTCACCGACCGACGCCTGCGCACTTTGCCGCTCAGGATTGACTGATCAAGAAATGAAGAGCCCCGGCTTATCAGTCGTCGTCTGCCGAGGTCAGGTACCAGGTCGACGCGTCCGTCAGACATTTATTCGTTGCGGGAGATGGTACTGCGAACGATGCATAAACGGGGCGCTGATCGCGAACAATCAGGCCCGCCGCACTTAGTTGCCTTTGCTCCTGATCGGATCCCAAGAATTCGACGCACAGACTCGAATGTCCCATACGAGTAGCCTCACGAGAAAGTTCCAGCCAAAGTCGCGTCGCAGCGGAAGGTACCGTCGGGTCGACGAGAAAATCATCGACATTCATAACTGCGCTATCCGCGTCGCAGACTGCATATGCGACCAGACGCTTGTCTGTAGAGCTCATCAGTGTGAAAAATCGGTAGGATTTCGATGGCATATCGACAAATCGCCATTTCAGAAATGCACTGTCGCGAACGCCCATTACCACGTCCGGTATGCTAAGCGCGCTTCCACAGGTCGTCAAAAGCGTCATCAGGGCGTTCCTGCCACTGCGCTTGAAAGCCTGTATTGATGAGTCCACGCATAATTACTGTGGTTGATCGCATTGCATCTATCCCGGCACCCGCGACGCCGCTTAACCAGCCTGGCAGGTACCTCGTCAGGTACATTGCGGACCGAAGTACACGGGTACGCCGTACCATGTGTCCCACGCACCGATAGTCGATTCGACGTACGATTGCCAGTGACTTCGGGTTCGGGAAGCCAAACAGAATGGGGTATTGACCAAGCGCGCGGCGACGAATTTCCTTTGCAGGAAAATGGCCGGAAAAAAAAACGTCCGATGTTCGAGCTGGAGAACAAAATCCACCAGTGCGCCCGCCGTGAATGTCACTTCGCCAAATCGCATTCGTCGTGGACCGACGGCAGCCACACCGACCGGATTGTCAGCGCCTTCGAGACGTAGAAACACGACTAGCGGAGTACCTTCGGAGTTATGCTGGTAGTACCAATCGAATTTGGCTTTTGGCATACCGTTTTGACTTAGACCGGTGCGCCAAAGCGCAACAATCATATCCGAGTCGATTGCTAGATCGGCCACTGTCGTCCTGTAAGCAGGTTGCTCTTGGATCGCCATGCGGGGCGGTTCATCAATGGTGGACGTGGCATCCATGGCTAGAATGTTGGGCACGAATTTACCGCCTATGCACCTGTGAACCTGCCATGGGACGGAAGCCCAGCATTGAAAGTTCCCGCAATGCGCGCGCGGGCTAGCAAAGCGCGAGTCTCCCCGTTGCTGTTGGTAATTTCGCGCACATCGCAATAGCCGCCATGTTGCTCAATGCGTCGACGCATGCCCCGTCCCCTGACCGACTCCAACTTCGAAGGCAAGACAGCCGCCTTTGCGAAGAAAGCGGGGCGCCTCATTGATCAACCGCTGTAGGATGCGGATACCCAATGGACCGCCGTCGAAGGCCAATCGCGGTTCGTGGCCGATAATTTCGCCCGGCAGCGTGTCTACCTTGCCGCTTGAAATATAGGGCGGGTTGCAGACCAGCAGGTCAACAGTCCCGTGAAATTCAGGGGCATCAAATGGTGTCATGAGGTCGCCGCTGAGAAAGGTCACTCTGTCCGAAAGCATGTGATGCGCAGCATTGCGTCGCGCAAGAGCAACCGCATCGACCGAAAGGTCTGTCCCCCAAACACGAGCGTGCGGCGCATGATATGCAAGCGCAATGGCAAGGTTTCCAGACCCGGTGCAAACATCGATGACCGTTGCAGTTTGATGCTCACGCACAATCGTATGCAGTTGCTCCAAGGCTGCATAACCGAGCAGTTCTGTCTCCATACGCGGAATCAACGCCGCCACTGAGGTCTGGAACTCGACGCCCATGAATTGCTGCCATCCTGTGAGGTGCGCAAGCGGAACGCCCTGCAGTCGCTTGGTCATCAATGCGCTCAATCGTTCAGTGCCCGTCACATCCAACGGTGGTAGCGCAACTTCAAATGCACGTTGTACTGAGAGCGGCTGTCCCGCCGCCGTGTGCCACAGCGCAGCAACGGTGGTCGCTGGCGTTTCAGCAGGCTTGTCTTGATAGGCGCGCCATGCTGCGTCGAGATCAACTTCACATCTGCGATAAACTTCCATCGCATCAGCGTCAAGACGCTGAGTATGTATTTGTTGAAACTGATCAGGCGCAAAGGTCATTCCGCACCGCGAGTATTCATCGAATTCGTCAACAGGAAATGTTATGAAGGTGAGATCTCCACCACCGGCTCCACCAGGAGCGGGGCGGCATGCAGGTAGCGTGTAGCGTGACGCTTGGCCACGATATCCTTGTAGATGAATGCTGCCTGCGCTGGCGGTGTCAACAGGAATTGTGCCAACTCATCCTCTGGCACGCCGTGATTGAACGCCCAAAGCGCAATATCCATTTTGTCGTAACTCAGCGCGAAATAAAATTCGTCCTGCCCTTGCTGGAGGCTATAGGTATCAGTCGTTGGCGCGGCATTGCAGATTTCATCGGGAATACCGAGGTGACGCGCCATCGCGTAAACTTGCGTCTTATAAAGGTGCGCAATCGGCTTAAGGTCCGCCGCTCCATCGCCATTCTTGACGAAGAAACCTTGGTCGTACTCAAGCCGGTTGGGTGTCCCGATAACGGCGTAGTTCAGACGATCGGCGTGGAAATATTCAACAGTCTTGCGAACCCGCTGCTTGAAATTGGTGGCGGCCACAATCTGCAGATACTCTCGCAAGGGCAGGCGTGCTCGAATAGTTCGCCCAACGGCGACCGCACGACCAACTTGAAATAGTTAAACGTACCATCACGTCCGCCCGCGATGGCAATCTTGCTCTTCCAGTCCGCTGCAAATTGGGGAAACACGGCCCGCATGGCGTCGTCCCGCCAGCGATAACATCCCAGCGCCTCCAGCGTCGGCGCAATATTCTCGACGGCGTATGGAATACCAAATTGCTCTGCGATGACAGTTGCACGCGTGAGGCTGTGCGATGAAGAATCTGTCTCCGGTAGCATTAAGCCGTAAATCTTTGGTGTGCCCGCACGAGCGAAGGCTCGCGCCGCCAAGGCTGCACAAACTGAGCTATCCACTCCGCCAGACAGGGCGATTATTACACCGCGCCGACGTAACTGCCGCCCAACGATATCGATCATTCGATCGACGATCCGCTTGGTCTCAGCCTCGCAGTCAATCGCAAGGACATCGGCATGAGAGTGTGGGCTGGTTTCAACCTCAATGCATCGGAGGACATTACGTGCCTTCCAAGTATAAATTGATTATTGATTAGGTGGCCGCATTGACCGCACGTTTGCGTGCGATGTAGCCTTCAATGTTCACGAGGCTATCAAAATTCTCCGGCAACATTTCCGCATCCTCGACCTTGAGGTCAAAGGACTCCTCGATGAACATGATCAGTTCGATGAATCCGGTCGAATCCAGAATGTGCCCTTTCATGAAAGACGCGTCATCGGCGATTTCAACATTGCTGCCCATGACGAAATTATCTAGCAGGAATTTGCGAACCATTGTCTTGATGTCTTGCATTTTGGACCTTGCCGTAATTGGGTGAACAAAAAAACAAAATTCTGAATCAGCGCAGACCGGATTTCTTGATTTTGCCGGTGTCCGTCTTTGGCAATTCTGTGACGAATACCACATATTTGGGCGCCATGAAGTTTTCCAAATGCGCAAGGCAATGGCGAATGATATCGCGTTCCGTCAGCGTGTAACCATCTTTCTGCACAATAAATGCCTTTACCGCTTCGCCAAGAATGTCGTCATGCGTTCCGACCACTGCCACATCGAGGACGCCATCAAGACTATAGATTGCATTTTCCACCTCACGCGGACTAATTTTCTCACCACGACTCTTGATAATATCGTCCTTGCGTGCAACAAAGTATAACCAACCCTCGACGTCAGTACGAAACAGATCACCTGAGTACAACAGCATCTCGCCGGCCTGTGGACCTGGTCTGAGCCTCTCGGTTGTCTCGACGGGTTTCTCCCAATACCCGCGCATCACATTTGATCCACGAATCACCAGTTCGCCGGTACTGCCATTTGGCAGCCGCCGACCCGCATCATCGACCAGCCAGACCTCTTCGTTCGGCATGCCGCGTCCGACGCTGGTCGGTCGTATGTCCAGTTGCTCCGGTGGCAGGTATGTCACGCGTTTGCACTCGGTCAATCCATACATGGAGAACAGAGTCGCTTGCGGGAAAAGGGCACGCAGGCGTCGGATATGCTCTTCCGACAGCGCGGCCGCCGTATTGGTAATCATTCTTAACAACGGTAGCGCAAACTGGTTAAGTCCCTTCAGATTCATCAGCAGCGAAAACATCGTCGGCACTCCCGGAAACACTGTCACACGTTCCCGAACCATGATTTCCAGGACCTTGATCGGGAAGGCGAAGGAGGACTCCAACACCAGCGTGCCGCCCACCTTCATTGTCATCAACAACTGATAGAGTCCGTAATCGAACGCCAGCGGCAGCACGCAGATGACGGTATCGTCTTCTCGTAGTCCCAGATAGGTACTCACCGAACGGGCCGCAGAAACCATATTCAGGTGCGTCAGCATTACCCCTTTCGGGTCACCGGTTGAGCCCGACGTATAGATGATCGCGGCAAGATCCTGATCAATTGTGGCAGGCTCAACGCCGACCCCGTCAAGCGGAAGCGCGGCTGCCGGATAAGGCAGAAATCGGCCTGTAGTATCACCTGCATCATCGATCGCCTCAACCACAAGGCAGGTATGAACCGTGGAGTTGGTCGAGCACGGCCCTCGCCAAATTCCGCCAAGCGACGAATGAGTAATGAGGACACTTGCGCGCGCATCATTGAGAAGGTATGCAAGCTTGTCGTCCTTGGTCAGTGCATTGATGGGCATAAAGACGGCACCGATCCGTAATGCTGCGTATACACCGCAAACCAATTCTATGCCGTTGTCAAGAAACAACGCGATTCGATCACCGCGTTTCACACCACGGGCATGTAGCAGTCGCGCTAGTTGGTCCACGCGAGTTGCGATATCGGCATAGGTGTATCGATCGTCACCGCAAATCAGGGCAGTTTTTCCTGGCAGGCGATTTGGCAGATTCGTCAAAAAAGTGGTGTAGGAGCATATGTTTTTCTAGAAGTAGTTGAGTAGTTATGTGGCGTGCACTTTTTCTAATGACACTGCGGCGCTTGATTCGGCAATATTGCCAACGACAAATTGTTCGTGCAGCAACATCGTCGACAAAATGGTGACGAAAGCCATGTTGTCGGCAAAGCCAATCGCGCGTCCAGTGCGACATTTTTCAAACAGTTTGGTCGTCGCGTTGGCGTCAAAGAACCCCGCGGCAGAGATCTTTGGCGTACTGAACAGGTCTGCCACGTAATCGGTCGGCTTTCCGGCATTGAAAAAACTTTGACTGTCCGGCGCGCGATAAGGCTGCTTCGTGCGCGTCCGCACCGATTCTGGAAGCAGGCCGGTCATCGATTTTTTCAGCAGATACTTCTCCGTCAGCCCGCGCATTTTTAATTGTGGCGGCAGGCGGTTCGCAAATTCGATCAGGCGATGATCCAGAAACGGAAAGCGACCCTCAATGGAATTCGCCATCGCCATCCGGTCACCCTGCGAGCACAATAGATATCCGGTCATCAAGGTGTGTGCCTCGACGTATTGATCGCGTCCCATGGGTATCCAACTTCCAATATCAGGTGGCAGCGTAGCTTTGATCCGCGCATAGGGATCCCATTCGCCGATCGCCGCGCGCATATCGCTTGAAAAGAACTGCCGAAGCGGCGAATCTTCGCTTCCTTGAAAAGGTCATAGCCACCGAACACTTCATCCGCTCCTTCGCCGGTCAACACCACCTTGTATCCCGAGGCGCGGACATGACCAGACAACAACATTAGCGGCGTAGGTGCGGTGCGAACGATGGGCGTTTCGGCATGGAAAATGGTGCGCGGGAAGGCGGCTGCAATATCGGCCCGTGTGCATCGTAGCGATGTGTGGTCTGTTCCCAGGTACTCTACTAATTCACGCTGGTGCGCGCTTTCGTCGAACTCTGCATCTTCGAATGTCAGCGAAAAAGTGCGCAGCGGCGTTTTGGTGAAATTGTGGATGATCGATGTAATGATTGAAGAATCCAGCCCTCCACTCAAGTATGCCCCCACAGGCACATCGGCGCGCAGCTGTAGCTTGACGGCATCAACCAGCAATTCGCGCAATTCGTCGGCATACTCTTCCTCGGTATGCCGCGTACGCAGTACGGATTGCGGAAACTTCCAATCCCAATAGCTGCTGATGCGCTGAACGCCATTGGCGACAACCATTAGGTGGCCGGGTGGTAGAGATAGTACGCCGTCAAATGCCGTGCGTGGCACGAGTGGTGACCAGTAAGTGCAGATTTCAGCAATTGCCTGCGGACTAATGCGGCGCTGCACGCCTGGAAGCGCAAACAAAGCCTTAATTTCGGATGCGAATATCAGTCGGCCGGCAGACTCAGTATAAAAGAGCGGTCGAATCCCGGTACGATCGCGAGCCAACACCAGAGTTTGCCGCTGCGTATCCCAAAGCGAAATCGCGAACTGGCCGTTCAGATGCTCGACAAAACGTTCACCATATTGTTCGAATAGGTGAACGATGACCTCTGTATCGGATTGAGTATAGAAACGATGGCCTTGCGCCTCCAACTCACGACGCAACTCGACGTAGTTAAAAAATTTCGCCGTTAAACACCACCCATATAGTGCGCGCCTCCTTGTGAATGGGCTGTTGGCCGCCGGCAAGGTCAATGATGCTCAAGCGCGCATGCGCCAGGCCAATGGGGCCATCCAGAAAGTAGCCCGTGCCGTCGGGTCCGCGGTGGTGCAGGCGCGCGATCATCGCCGCGAGTTCCCCGCGATTGGGTGGACCACCAGAGGTAAAGCTCAGTATGCCGGCAATTCCACACATCTTTTGTCAGGCCTCAGTCAGCGGCGCGTACCGCGGACTTGCCGAATTCGGGAAGCTAGATTTCGATGGGACATGTGAGCGTTTTGCATTGCTACCGCGACGAAAGGGCATTTCACCCAGGGGCGACATTTTATTAGAGAAGAAAGTCTGTTCGTTTCTTGAGGATTGTCTGCTCGTATCACGCCGCAAAATGGTGAGTGCCCAATTCCCGGAAGCACAGAAACTGCCTGAAACCTTCCGCCGATCGACGAGTGCATCCAAATGGCTCATGCAACATCATCTCGGCCCGTTTCTCGAGTTCGCATCCAATCAAGCAATCGACGAAACATCGCGGTAGAGACCAGGTTGCTTCGTTCAATTCGCAGCATCGTCGCATCTAGACGACGCATGCCTTGCTCGATGTGAAGGAGTTGTTCGCCCAGCACATCGTTGCAGAGGCTGGAAATGACGTTGTAGGCGTCACCGGCGGCCTTGTAATCCTCGGGCATTTGCATGAGCTGACCACTATTCATTGTGGAGTCAACTGCATTGTTTCCCGCCGTAGTATCTGTCTTGTGTGCGTGCTGAGCCAAGCTGGACGGGCGCGACTCATCATCCATTTCCGCCGCAACTTCCTCCACATCGGTATCTGAAAATATTTTTTTGTCAGCGAGGTACCCATACCAAAGTAGCCGGTCACAAACCGCATTGATCCGGCGGGGGATGCCGCCGCTTGCCCCAAAAATTGCGCGATGTGCCTCGGGCAGGAACTGCGGAATATTTTTCCAACCGACGCAGCCAAGTCGGTGCTCAATGTAACCTTGCGTCTCCGCCTCGCCAAGCGGCCCAACATGGCAGGCAGCAATGACTCGCTGGCGAAGCTGCTCCATTTCAGGCCCTTGCAAGGTTTCACGAAACTCAGGCTGTCCTATCAGGAAGCTCTGGAGTAAGGCATGCGTCTCAAGTTGGAAATTCGACAGCATGCGCAATTCTTCAACGGCGCGCGGCGTCAGGTTTTGCGCTTCGTCGACCACCAGAAGGCAGCGCTTGCCGTCCCGTGCGACGGATACCAGGTACGCTTCAAGCAGGAGCAACAACTCTGACTTATCGACTTTCTTGGTTGGTATCCCGAATGCAGCCGCGACCATGCGCAGTGTGTCGTCTGCATCCAGTTGGGTACTCACCAGATGCGCCGCCACGACCTGCTCGTCGTTTAGCTGACTTAGTAGATTCCGAACCAGCGTGGTTTTGCCAGCGCCGATTTCCCCAGTGATGACGATGAATCCTTCGTTCTGGTGAAGGCCGTACTCAAGGTAAGACATCGCACGCTTGTGCTGGCGGCTACCGAAATAGAACGCCGGGTCCGGATTGAGTTGAAACGGCTTGCCGCTCAACCCATAGAATGACTCATACATGGGTCGTCTGGGACTTCAAAAACGTAAGGATAGGGATGCCACGACCGCGTTTTCGCGATAACCGTTGATCACGGTGCTGTCAAAAATAGTCCTCTGTACGCCAAGGGATGCCGACGTACGCGGACCCAATTGGGTGACGAAAAACAGGCTCTGTAGTCTTTGTGTCGTCGAAAGATTCTCCAAAAATAGCCCTTTGGTGCGCAAATATGAGGCAACCATCTGCAAAGTAGAAACGGGTGACAAGCGATATGCCCAGGCTGCATTTGCGCCGAATTGGCGAAACTCTTCGATCGGCGTGCCGCTGCCAGGTGCCGTACTGTTGCCGTCGATCGCGCGTTGTTCGCGCCGGCCAAGACTGATAGTGGCAGTATTTCTGGTCCCAATCAGTGCGACCGACGCCTCCTGATGTCTGCTAAGGAATGGTCGTACAGTGAGAAGTCCGTCCTGGATGCCAGATGTGGCGGGTATCCCCGTTTGGGTGAACCTTCGTTGCGCGGCTTCCGCTCGCGCGTTGGGGTCCGGGATCGCGGAAGCCAGCAGGTCCAGCAACAAGCTATTGACTGAAACCGGACTGGATCCTGCAAGATCATTTGTGGAAAACGCAATTTCCCTGGTACTTGAAAATCGCCGTGCGGTGAGTGCCGTTCGGTGGGCCAATGCAACAAGATGATCATTTCCGAAAAAACGCTTCTGCGTGACTGCCGCCATTTGAGTTCGCTGGCTGGGGGACCACTCCAAACCCAGCCCGGGAGAGTTTGTGTTGCGCCTGCCGAGACCGTCCAAGTCTGACGATTCCCTTCCGGCGCTTAACGACATATGAAGCTGACCATCAATTTCGAAAGTGACGGTACCGCGAACGATCGAATTGTAGCGTTTGTCAACGGTGTTGTTGTCAAAGGAAAAAGCATTGCCGTCGACAGACCAACCCAAACGCCCTGCAGAGGGTGCGTTTTTCACGAATCCGTTCCATTGATACGTTTTTGAATCTGGAATCGCGCCTCCACCAGTATGCGTCTCGGCGCCGTTCACGCGGAAAAAGTATGTGGCTGCTTCCGTGAATTTTCCGCGAATATAGGGTGAGACTTGGTAGGTCGTGGTTTCAACCCGGTTTTCACTGGTACTAGTGACGTCGGCGATGCCGGCAACACCGAAAGCGGAACGGTTTTGTTGTGCGATACTCGCACGCGCGTCCAGAAAAAGCCATTTCTCAATAGCCTCCAGGGTTGCACTGGAACTCAGGTTGTGCTGAGTGGTGTCGAGGCTGGAAAGGTGTCCGTGAAGAAGTCGATTCACGCGGTAGTCCAGCATTGCATTTGCCCGGGCGCTGCGATAATCGATGTGCAAGTCCGCCGCAGCGTCTGTTTCCCAGTCACTCTGCGCCGCCGCGGAAGTAAGTTGCGCCGCGTTATCGGTGTAGCGCTCGCTCAACACGACCGATGGAATGACACGAAACGTTGGCGTGTACATGACAGCAGGCGTTTCCGGCGGCGTCGCGAGAGGCTGGATTTGCGCATACAGCAGTGGTGAAGCAAACACTGCCATCAACCCGACGCAAAGTGGCAATCGACGATCTGTTGCGCTGGCCGCCTTACGCTCCTTTGCATTGGATGCTTGTCCGTGCTGGATAGGTCTGCGAACGGGGTTCCGGCGATGATCTTGTTGGAAGAAAATCCATTTTAGTGACACGGAAAAATAGATTAGCTGCCATAGCCGTATCCATAACCATAGCCATGCGCGCCTTGCCCAACCGTACGCGCTTGGTTAAGAACCATCATCTTGATCGGGCAGGATTCTATCGTTGCCAGCGCCCGCTTTACATCTGACTGCAGGGTGGATTCGGCGTGAACGACAAATACGATTTGTCCCATTTGGGTCGCCAATACACGGCTTTCCGTAGTAACCAGCAACGGCGGCGAATCAAAAATGATGATGCGATCGGCATAGCGTGCAGACATTTCGTCCAGCAATTGCGCCATCGCGCTGCTCGCCAATAGTTCTGTTGCTTGCGGATGGGGATTGCCGCTGGGCAAAATGCTGAGTTTCCCCACGTTGGTGCGTATCAACACATCACTTAGGTCAATGGCCTTGCTATCAAGTACGTCGAGGAGGCCCTTGCCGGGCGGTAGACCAAGTAGCGCGGGAAGTGACGGGCGTGCGACGTCAGCATCAACAAGCAACACGGTTCGATCCAGTTCCGTTGCCAAGCTCATGGCAAGATTGACCGCAGAAAATGTCTTCCCCTCGCCGGGCACGGAGCTCGTCACCATGATCAGATTGCCATGCTTGACCGGCACCGCCTTCTTATCCGACATATTCGCGATCAGCGGCCGTTTGAGAATGCGAAATTCATCCGCGATTCGTGAACGGGGTACATCAGGGGTAACAAAACCGAGGGTCGCAAGTTTGACCAAATCCAATTCGAAGTTGCGTAGAGTTGCTTTGGCGTTTACGTCGGATTCCGGTACACCCCGTAGCGGGCCAGCCGAATCGACACGCATAAATGCTTGAGCGTGTACACGTTGCGCACTCGATCCATTTTGAATGGAGCCTTGGGCTCGTCCGGACTCCTCTCCTCCATGGACGGCTACCTCGACGCCCGCGCGGCGTAGTTCTTCAAGGCGTTTGGCGGCTCGTTCGATGAGACTCATCGTGCCATCCTCAACCCGCGCGCGCGGAAAGAAGTGTTAACGCAACGAAACTCGCCAGGTAAGCACCTAACAGCATTCCAACACTGGCCAGAAACTTTGCCGTGCTTCGCCTGGCCAATTTCTTGCGCCCATAGTTCTCGACCATGGACACTGTTCCCAGTATCGGCAAGCCGGTCGCCTCAGCCAACGCACGACCATCGTAAAATGCGGGCCGCACTTCTCTGGCAACAAATGCTGCTGCGCAGCCTGCGGCCAAGGCCGCTAACAAAGCCAGCGGAAAGAGCATGCGGCGATTTGGTGCGACGGGCCCGGGCGACACACGCGGCGGGTCGATCAGGCGAAAATCGGCAACGCCCGAGACAGACTGCATTTCACCGGAAATGCTTGCCGACTCGCGTCGCGCGACAAGGCTTTCGTAGTTTTTCTTGTTGACGTCGTAATCACGATTCAGCTGTGCCAGTTCTGCCTCAAGTTGCGGGACCATGGTTGCGGACGCTTTGAGCTTGGCATAGCGATTTGCATACTCCGCAACGCGCGCCCTTAAAGAGGCGACCGCCGCTTCGGCACTGGCGAGCGAAACCTTGAGTTGTTCAGATGCGCGCGGTCCATTACCGAAAGAAGCGGGATTTGCAGGTACGCCTTCCTTGCGCCGTGCGCTGAACAACTGAGTCCGCTGTTCCTCCAGTTCACGGATGACGCGCTGCACGCCGATCACATCAGGATGATTTTCTGTGTACTTTTGAAGCAGGACATCCAGATTCCGGCGCATCGCGTCAATCCTCGCTTCCACGTCGGAAATCATCGCGCTTGACACGGTCGGGACGGTTACGCCGGTAGCCGGGCTCGGTTCCTCATTTGCCAGTCCGCGTCTAAATGCGTCGCGGGTGTTTTCAGCTTCGCGCAATTCCAATTGCGCGCGTTCGAGTAGCGTACTAGTCTCGGCGATACGGGCGAAATAATTCATCCCCTCGCCCGAGGCCTGACCTAGTGATCGAAGTTTGAATTCTTTCAGCCGCGTTTCTGCTTCCTGCAATTTTTTTTCGTACGATGCAATTTGTTCATCAATGAATTTTTTTGCCGCATCGGTATCACTGGCTTTACCACCATGTCCTGACTCAATAAACATCGACGAAAATAGCTGTACGACACGCGTCGCACGCTCGGGTTGCACGTCGCGGAATGTCAGCACATAGATATTGTCGCGGCCTCCGCCCTGGATTTTTAAACTCTTTATTACGTCGTCAACAATTTTTTCGTAGTCGACTTTAGATTTCGCCTGCGCGTCAAGCCCAGCCATCTGCACGATTTTCTCGACATTGGGACGGCTAACGACGATTCGGCTAAGCATCGCGATCTGTTGGTCGTCATTTGGCAACACCGTTAGTCCGGTCATAAGCGGCTTGAGGATCGAGGCCGTATTTACATAAATCCGCGTGGATGCTTCGTACTTGTCCGGCATTAAAATGATGGCGACTATGCCGAACGCGGCAACTATCCATGCGACTGCCAATCCCAGCCACCGGTAGTGCCACATACCCCTGAGCGTGATTATCGCCTGCCGCAGTATTTCGTCCATCAAGTACCTATGTCAATTCGATTTTTTTCAACGCGACTTGCTGCGCTCCGTCGATGCGTGGCGAATCCACGCAGTCTAGAACCAGCTTTGGGGAATGATCAAAACGTCGCCGGGCCTCATCTCGACGTTTGCAGAAACGTCCCCACGCTTAATGAGATCCTTGATTCGAACGCTGTACTGTTTGTTCCCCGCCAAGGGTCGGAGAATACTGGCGCCGTTTCCATCTGCGAACTCTGTCACCCCACCGACAGCAATCATGACATCAAGCAATGTCATTTTTTGCTTGTAAGCAAGTACCTGAGGCCGGGCCGCTTCACCAACTACCCTGATTTGTTCACTATAGGGTCCAACGAATCCAGTCACAACTACGGTCACGACTGGATCACGAATAACTTTTGACAGCGCCTTTTCAATGTCTCGCGCCAGCGTCGTCGAGTCTTTACCCAAGGCAGGCAAGTCCTCAACTAGTGGGGCCGCAATTTTCCCGTCTGGTCGGACAGGGACCGTCATGGATAGTTCGGGATTGCGCCAAACAACGATATTCAGAGTGTCGCCCGCGCCAATAACGTACTGGTAGTCGGGCGAGGCAGCCAAGGTCGGTGCCGGCGGAAATCTTCCAGAACTACAACCTGCTGCGACGAAGGCAATGAACGCCACGGCGACACCTGATTGCCCCATTGCTTTTACTCTATTGAACATATGTCCTCCTTGTTAAACCGCTTTTCAACCATTGACTAAACGGCGTTCGTAAACGTAGATGTCGGCGGCCGTAAAACTACTCGCGAGAAATCCCCATGCTAGTATCCCGCGAACAACCTGACGAAAACTTCGGGGGCGCGGTGGGATTCTAGGTGCTCGCTTCAAAAACTTTAATGATTTCGCAATTCCTCCAACCCCTGCATCCAGTCTGCGAGACAGAAGGTTAAATTGAGCACTCGTGCACCAAATTTGTCAATTACGCCCGTCACATTATCCACGATTATTCGCATTTTATTGGTGAGCACGTTCAATGATTCTGTTCTCTCCAGCATGTGAGATTCAGGTTAGCGTCACTTTTCGACATGGTTTCGATCTCCAACATACAACGGCCTTCCATCCATGAAACAAAAAATACTTATTACCGGCGGCGCCGGTTATATTGGCTCGCACACCTGTGTTGAACTCATGGCCGCAGGCTTTGAACTACTTGTCATCGACAATCTTTGCAATAGCAAACGCGAGGCAATTCGAAGGGTCGAACGCATTTGCGGTCAACCGATCGCATTTTGCCAGTTGGATATACGCGATCGCCCGGGATTGCAGGCGCTCTTCAGCGACAATTCTATTGCCGCGGTCATACATTTTGCCGGGCTCAAGGCAGTGGGTGAATCGGTGGAAAAGCCCCTTGAGTACTACGACACAAACGTATCCGGTAGCCTCGTATTGTTTGAGGTCATGGCGGCGGCGGGCGTAAAGACACTGGTATTCAGTTCATCGGCGACTGTGTACGGGGACCCACCGTCGGTGCCGATCGCCGAACATTTTCCGCTGTCCGTGACCAACCCCTATGGCCGCAGCAAGCTCATGATCGAAGATATTCTTCGCGACGTTTATCTTGCGGATGATAGTTGGCGGATTGCACTTCTACGATACTTCAATCCCGTCGGCGCTCACGCCAGCGGGCTGATTGGCGAGGATCCCAATGGCATACCGAATAATTTGATGCCGATTGTCAGTCAAGTGGCCATTGGCAAGCGTGACGCGCTATCTATTTTTGGCAATGACTATCCAACCCGCGACGGCACAGGCGTGCGCGACTACATTCATGTCAATGATCTTGCGCGGGGGCATTTGAACGCGCTCAACACATTGTTAAGTCGCCCGGGCATGTTTACCGTCAATCTTGGCACCGGCAACGGGTATTCAGTTCTTGAAGTGGTTCGTGCATTTGAGTCAGCCTCAGCACGGCCCGTGCCGTACAAAATTGTGGCGCGCAGATCAGGCGATATTGCCGAATGCTATGCTGACCCTTCGCTTGCCGCAAAGTTGATCGGATGGCGCGCTGAGAGTAGTCTGGATCAGATGTGTGCTGATGCTTGGCACTGGCAAAGCAATAATCCGGATGGCTATCCCGGGTAGGATTGCGAGCGCGATTTTGAATCGCGAGATCAAGTACTTATGCGGATCTCCGAGGACTTTAAGCTTGCAGGCCGCGCCAGCGCTGGGGTTTGCTTATCTGGAAGGGTAAACGGCCGCATGAGATCGACATAACGGCGCAGGCTGGAGTCCGGTTCACTATTGTTTTCAAAGGCTTGGTAAGGGATGGCGCAACGCCTTCGTTGGGTTTGGAGTTCAAGAGATCCACGACAATCGGTGTTGGTCATGTCCGCAAGGCGCCCCAAGCTCAGTCGCTGCGCCGTCCGCCCTTACAAGGATTGCAGCAATCGTTCAACTTCTGCTTTCGCGGGACCGCCTTTGACAAGGGTTGCGAGAGTCTCCAATTCTCTTTTTCCACCAGCTTTGTCGCCCGACTTTAGCAAGGCCTTTGCCAAGTGAAGGCGAGGCTCGATTGCCTTGGGTGCTGCAGCCACGGCCCGCAAAAGTACCTCAGCCCCGCGTTTGGCGTCCCCCCTATTCACTAGCAGCCATCCGTAAGTATCCTGAACATCAGCGTTGTCCGGCGCAATCTTCAAGGCCCTTTCGGCAAATTCAATTGCTGCGGGGTCCTGAAGTTCACTCATCACCCAGGCCATGTTATTGAGCACGGCCAGATTTTCCGGTTGCAGGGCGAGGATTTCGCGATAACGTGCAATGGCATTCTTGTGGTCATTGTTCGAGACTGCGGCATTCGCCAAATGGAATCGCACAACTGGATCTTTCGGATTTTCCTGCAGCCACTTTGAGGACACAGCGCCGATCTCAGCGGTTTTGCCTGCCGCCTGCAAAAGTTGCAGTTGTTTCACCACCAACTCGGCATCCGGTTGACGCTTGATCGCTTCGGCGTAGGCATTTGCCGCCTCGGCATGTTTTTTCTGATTGGCGAGAACATCGCCTTCCATGGCAAATCCTGCCGCTTCTTTCGGACGCGCTCGTTGGATTGACTTTGTTTCTTTCAGCGCCTCTTCGGCACGACCTGCCGATAATTGGGCAATGATGAGTTGGCGCTGTGCCTCCAGAAGGTCAGGTTTCAGAACAAGCGCCTTTCGCAGTGCCTGAATGGGGGCGTCAACTTGTTTCGCCGCGTATTGCGCAGAAGCGAGGCGCATGAGCGGCAAGGGTGAATCCGGGAGGAGCAGCGCAAGTTTGTTGAAGGTCTCGATCGCTTGCGTGGTGTCACCGGAGGCGAGTTGTGCGAGGCCCAAGGCATCGACAATCCCGGGGTCGTTGGGCATCGCTGCAATTGCCGCCTGCGCCGCAGCAAGTGCGGACTGCGGGTCGCGATTCTGCGTATGAAATTTTACCAGCGCGATACGCACCGAAGTTGAGGTGGGATTGGCCTTGATGGCGCGCTCAAAAGTCGCCACGACCTCCCTAGAGAGGGCCTTTGCGGCAATTTGGGTCTCGGCAAGGGAAAGCAGGGCGCTTTCGTTTGCTGGCTCCCTGGTGAGAATTGTTTCAAAACGCGCTGTTGCAGAAGTGAAATTCTTGTCAGCCAGATCTAGCCCAGCCAGAATTCGCGCCGCTGGCATGTAATTAAACTGAATGGAAAGCGCCCTTTCGAGGCTTGCTCGGGCATTCTTTATGTCCTGTTTTGCAAGGTAGACCGAGGCCTTGGTGGTGTAGGTCAACGGATTCGACGGCTGTTTCTTCTCAAGTGTGTCAACCGCCGCAAGGGCTTTGTCGAATTGATTTTGGCTCAGGTAAGCGCTGACGAGAGAAAGGTCCGCCTGGTATGCGTTCTTGTCGAGGCCGGAAGCGGTCTCGAGGTCTTCCAGTGCGCGAACCGTTTCGCCGGTGGCGAGGCGGATTTGGGCGAGTCGGGTCCTGAGTGCGGCGCTATCTTTTTCGAGGGCCAGTGCTTGTTCATAGAATTTGGCCGCATTGGCGAACTTGTTATTGGCAAACGCCACCTCGCCGGCCGCGCGCAGAACAGTTGGATCTTGCGGTGCCTGTCTCAATCCGGGTGCAAGCGTATCTTCAGCCTTCAGTGGCTGTCCCTTGCGCAGGTAAGTGGCGATCAGGAGATTGCGTGTGTACAAGCTTTGGGGATATTTCGCGAGGACTTTGCGCAAATGGTTTTCTGCTGTCGATAGCGAACCTAGTTGGTATTCCGCAGCCCCGGCCAACAAAAGGGACGGGCCATGATCCGGCAGCACGTTGAGTACCTGAAGAACGGCGTCTCGCGCCTGTATTGGCTGCGCTTTACGAAATGCGAGTACGGCTTCAAGGTAACGCGATCGAATGTCACGCGGCAACGCTTTCTTCATTGCCGCAATTCCTGCTGCGGCCTGCTCCAGTTTGTCGCCGGCAATCAGCAATGAAACCAACGCGAAGCGAGCCTGTCCATTGTACGGTGCTACGTTGATGAGTGTAGTCAGGACCGCCACGGCATCATCGAGCTTTGATTGCGAAACCAGCAAGTCAGCCTTTAAAGCTAGCGCCTGAGGCTGTCTTGGCGTATTCGCCAGCACGCTTCCGACTATCGAGGTCGCGCGAACGATATCTCCTTGGGCAGCCATGATTCGTGCCTCACCTATTTGTGCCCGTAACTCACCGGCATTGCTCGTGAGTGCGGCAGCGAAAGCCTGCTTTGCGTCGGCAGGTTGGCCCATTGCGAAATATGCTTCGCCCGTCGCCGCCTTGACGACGGCGTTGGCCCCTTGATCACTGATGTTTACTCCCCCGAGTTCAGTCACAACTTTCTTGAAATCGCCAAGATCCACCATGACTTTGGCGAGCTCGGCATAGACCGTATCAGGCGCGTAGCCGGAGTCGAGAGCGCGGCGAAGGTGAAGTTCTGCGGTGCCCAATTCACCTTGTTCGATCAAGGTTGTTGCAAGGAGAAAATGCGCTTCGCCATTTTCCTGCCGCTGCAAAGCATTTTTTAGTTGAATTGAGGCTGCCGCGAAGTCCTTCTTTGCAATGTATTCTCTTGCTGACTTAATCAGCGATTCGGGCTTTTCCTGGCCGCACGCGCCCAGCAGCAACGCGCCTGCCAGAAGAAGTACTGAATATCGACTCTTGCGCCACGGGGTGCCAAACTTCATTTTGAATCCTCGAAATATGGTGACTTTTCCATCGATCAACGCAAACCGAATCGATCGAGGAGCTCATAGAGGGTAGGGCGGCTGATCCCCAGCATTTCGGCTGCTTTGCTCAAATTGCCATTGACCCGACCAAGTACACGGGTAACCGCCTTGCGCTCTGCCTCGTCGCGCACTTGCCTGAGATTCAAAATGTCATTGCGTGACTCGACCAATAGGCTCAAATCTGCGCCTTTGATTACGACGCCATCAGACATGATCACGGCGCGTTTGATGCAATTCTCAAGTTCCCGCACATTTCCAGGCCAGGGATAGCCTTCTATTGCATCGATTGCATCGGGGAGCAGAGTCATTGTGCCGCGACGATGTTCCTCAGCAAAACGCCTGACAAACGCGTGTGCAAGCAAAGTGGCGTCACCCGGTCTTGCCTGTAGCGGTGGAATTTCGAGCACAATTTCGGCAAGTCGGAAATATAAGTCCTGCCGGAAGGTACCGCGTTGGATCATTTCCTTGAGGTTTTGGTGCGTCGCGCAAACAATACGCACATCAACCGGAATCTCTTCGCGGCCTCCGACTCGCTCGATCACGCGTTCCTGGAGAAATCGTAGCAACTTGGATTGCAGTGGAAGCGGCAAATCGCCTATCTCGTCGAGGAAAAGGGTGCCATTGTTGGCGGTTTCAATTTTCCCGCGAGTTTGCTTTGCCGCGCCTGTAAATGCCCCCTTTTCATATCCGAAGAGTTCACTTTCAAGCAGGGAATCCGGGATTGCAGCACAGTTGATTGCGACGAAACGCTCATGGCAACGCGGCGATCGATCATGCAATGCCCGCGCAAACAGTTCTTTGCCCGTACCGGAATCACCTAGCAATACG
The DNA here is from genome assembly GCA_016720925.1 of Betaproteobacteria bacterium. NCBI lineage: Bacteria > Pseudomonadati > Pseudomonadota > Betaproteobacteria > Betaproteobacteria bacterium. Next base: position 20,831 of record JADKJR010000039.1, read on the forward strand.
ATTGTCACCAGGCTGGGGGCTACCTTTTCTACAGTACGGCAGATGCGCAACATTTCCGCGTCCTGGGTAATGATTCCGGACAGCGGCGTTAGCTGCGCGGACGCTTGCAAACGTCGATTCTCTTCCTGCAACTCGTGGTGCCGGTACGCGCGTTCAATCGTCGCAGCCAGCAATTCCGGCTCAAAAGGTTTGGCAAAAAAATCATAGGCGCCTAGTCGTATTGCCTTCAGGGCGTTAGTGTGGTCGTTTTGCCCGGTTAGAACGATGACCTTGGTATGCGGAGCAAGTAACAGTATTTGACTGAGCAGCTCAAAGCCCACAGTGGCGTTGTCGGGATGAGGGGGCAATCCAAGGTCCATCGTCACAACTGCAGGTTCATGTCGCCGTATCTGTGCGATGGCGCTTCCAGATCGACCGCAACAACAGTCTCACTTTTGTCAAAAGGCCCAGCGCATCTGCTTTTGCAGTGCAGGATCGTCCTCGACAATGAGCAGCGGTTTTCTCGTTGAGTCGTTCATGCTCAATGCTGCAGCGGAAATGGCGCTAAATCGGCAATATCGGCCAGCGGCAAGAATACGTTAAATCGAGTTCCGACATTTTGTGAGCTCGTCACCGCAATTCGACCGCCGATTCCGTTGACATACTGGCTGCTCTCGTACATGCCGATTCCCATACCTTGGGGTTTAGTTGTTTGAAAGGGATGAAACAAGTGCTCTCGAACAAAAGCTTCGGTCATGCCCACACCGTTGTCGGCAACCTCAACCACTGCGCCGCCACCGACTCTGAAGACACGAACGGTGACATCCCCATTATTTGGCTCTGTTGCCTCAATTGCATTCTGCACAATATGCCCGACTACTCTCTCTATGCGGTCCTCATGGGCCAATATTCGGAGATTCGGCTCCATGTCCAAGTCAATCTTTTTCGCTTCCCGCGCTTTGGCATGAATGATACGTCGGATCATGGCTTCAAGATCGACTGGCCGCGGTTTTTCGACCGGGTTTGTGCCTGTTCGAAGTTGAAGCATCAGTTGATTCATCCGTCCAACGGCGTGTTCCACCGTTTCCAGCATGTCCTTCTGAAAATCGGGATTGTCGCGATGTCGCTCCGCGTTTTTCACGACGAGCGCAAGCTGGGCGACAAGGTTTTTCAAGTCGTGCACGACAAAAGCCGACATACGATTGAAGGCGTCAAATTGTCCCGCCTCCACTAGCGCTTCCTTCGCGCGAACTTGTGCGATATAACTTGCCGCTTGACGGCTCGCGGTTTTCAGCAGGTCACGAACTTCCCAGTTGATGTCGATTGGGGCGCGTGGACGACCGAGGACAACGAAGCCAATCAATTCGGCCCCATTGGGAAGGGGGATTATCAGCCAGGCGGCCTCAATTGCCTTCAGCCATTCGGGCAGGATAAGGTCCGTATACTTGCCGGGATCCCCTGCAATTTCATCAATGCAAATCACCCAGTCCTTGCGCGCGAGGAATAATGCAAGCGAACCGGTCATGGGTTCCATTTGCGTGACGTGTGGCATGTTGAGGCTGGCGACCTCTGAAAGCGCGCCCCGCTGTTCGAGCCAAATCGACCCACCGGTGCTTTCAACAAGATCCCCCAACGCCCGAACGACCTGTTGATAGAGATTCTCTCCCTCTTCGTTGGTGCCCAACAGACGGGTAAATCGTAGCCATTCCTGTCGGTATTCGTATCGATATGAAAACAGATTCTTGTTGATCAAAACCTTTATGCGTGCCCTCAGGCTTCCTGACAGCATCAGCGTAGCGAGACCGAGCAGCGACGCAAACACCAATGCCACACGGAGTGTGCCGCCCCAGTCGCCGCAAAAAAGTGAACCCAGTATGCGGCGCTTGCGACGACGAGCAGGTAGACACCTGCCATCAGTAAGGCGGTCGATTGGTAAACGACGTCGCGCGAGACGTAAACGTCCACCGTCCACGAAGTATTGCGTGCCGTCGCGATGCCGATAAAGACAATCACGATCACGCTTACGATGCTACGGGCAGACCACATCGCCGGATCGATTTGGTGGAATAGCACTGCCCCAGAATAAATAAGGAGATCAAACGCGAACATGCCAGCCATGCCGATAATTAGCGGTTTAAGTGCCCAACGACGGTTGCCGGGGCTGCGCCGATACAGTTGTTCGGTAAGTACAAGTCCAAATACCGAGACGCAGATCCAGACATAGGATGCACCAGACAATTGGCCGCCTGCCTGTTGTTCCATCCACGGAGGTGACGCGGGCACCAAGATGCTTGAAAGCAACAAAACCGCAGGAGCTGCAAAATACCTCAGAAGTCGTATCGGTTTGGATTCAGATCCAGGGAGCCGTTGATTTACCTTTTCGGCAGGCTTTGTAGGGACATTGCTCGGCTGCTTAGGCTCATGGTGCGCTTGCCGGCCCTCATTCATATCAGGCTTGATCAGATCGCCGTCGGAGTTGGGTTGCCGACCGTGAAGTAGCAACGTCAGAATGCGAGCCACGCGCTGATGCGGAATGTATCCAGAATGCTTGCGAGCCACCAAGTATCCAATGCCGGGAAGACGAGGGCAGTCCAAAGTGTACCCGCCCAAGCCGCACTCGCGATAGCCGCGAAAAGGAGCACAGTTGCCCTCGAACCACCCTGCCAGCTCAGCAGCATCTTAATGGCGAAGGCGACAAATACCATTGCCGCAAGTCCGTAGCTCCATATTGCGGGTGTGTAGGGAAACGTACTGGTCAAGACGTCAATTCCAATGTTGAGTTTGGCGTAATACTAATGCGGGGTTTGGCACGTCATTGTCGATACGAATATTCAATAGCTGGAATTCAAGCGTATGGCCTGTCGCCGTCTAGTCTCCACAAGTGCTTGCTCCAGGGACGAGCCCATTCCCTGCATGAACTCGTTAAGCGTACTATTGGCGACTTCCGATGATGGGTCCATATTCGTGTATATCGCGATCCAGGCTGAAATGTCGTCGTTTCCATACAGGCGTGCGCGGAGTTGACAAAGTTTCGCCTGTATGTCGCTAGCGGTACTCTCGCCGTGAACCCAATACCACTGCCATGCCATGATTCGGGCGCCCGCGCCAAGAATTACGCCGGTTTTAACCTGCAGCGGCGTTTCCAGATAGGCCGTACGCGTGACCCCACGGCTCACCAGGTTCCAGCGACCGGTTTCCGAAGTAACGAATTGATTGACTGACGTAACCAGCTTGGATGTCCATGATTGATTGGCAAAGATACCAAAAAGACATCAACGCGGCGACCGCTTTTTCAAACGATTGAACGCTTTCGCGGGTTGGATTGATGAGTGTCGGCGTCCAATTGACGGTCGAGTTGTCCACCTTGGCCCATCCCGCAGCGGGTGAAATTGCGGCAATTTCGACTGGTCCCTGACGGTTGTGCACGCGCGATTGAATGAGTGATAGCCGGCCACACCACAAGTGTCGCCAAGGCGATTGCGGACATTACGAGCAAGTGAGATCGCGAAGAAGATGGATTCAGTGACAAGTCACTTTTTCGGGACGTTTGTGGCGCTTCCTGAGCCTTCACGGTCGCGAAAATACCATCCGAGCAGGCAGTACATGAACAACAGGGCTGCAAACAGTATCCAGCCGAAAGTGCCGTGATCGTTTCTCAGGAATCGGTTGTCACTAATGTGGGCGATGCATATCGTCAAATAGGCGCGCATCCAGTTGCCGCAAATGCCAATCAAGATGGCGCCCGCGATGAAGGCGAGACGTTTCCTGGTTGACGTGTACATTGTCCACGCATAGAGCACGGACAGCATCATGCATGCACTGAGGTACTCAATACCGCTACATGCCTCAGCGATGGACCATTTTCCGGAAGAGAGCTCAAAATACGGTCCCTCACGATGAACCGGAATTCCGGTGGACGATAGTCCGCAATGTGCAAATTTTGCGGTCAGATCCACTTGCAGGTTGACGAACGGGCCGTGCACAGGCACTGCAAACAAAGAGATAAAAAAGTGGGAAACTGAGCGCCCACAGCCAGCGGTACCCGGCGACGGTAAGGACCATTAGCGGGACCATGGCAATTGCCGAAACTCCGTAAGCAATCGGATGAAGGTGAGTTCGCCCGTCAGCCAGATCAATCCCGCCCCGGCGAGCGCAATCAGTCCAGGCCAGAAAGGACGAATCGGTAAAGCCGACGATTTCAAATCGCAAACTCCCACACCGCAACAAGGAATATCGGTATAACGAAAATTCGGTGAGTGTATTCCTCGCCTGGAACACCAATTGCAAGCAAGTGATAGAACGTAGGCCAGAACATCAGCGCGACCCCAACCAGACTCAGGATGACCAAAGTTGGGCCGACGGCAATAGGGCGTTGCGTCACGCCCTTCTCGCGAGGTGGTGTTTATGATTGCCTGAATTGCTCTTGATGTCGCGTGTAGGCAGGGACATGAATTCTGGTGTTAAGCGGAAAGCCTGCGGGGAACGGGTCTCGCTTCGAGCGGGACATACATATCAGGCGACATCTTACATGACAGCAAAAGATCACCAGCACTTGATTTCGAGGTTCGCGGCGCAGTTCATAACAATGTCATCAATCTGATCGGCTCCGCTCAATCAACGCGAAGATTCTCAATGTTCACCGAATAGATACAAACAAAAACCCCGCAATTGCGGGGTTTTAAGAGTACGCGACAATTCAATATTCGTCGACTTTTGCGTCTTTCTTGCGTCAGATCTTGCGGATTGCGCCGAATGAATCCGAGTCCAATCAAACCAAGTCCCAAAAGTCCCAATGTTGCGGGTCTAGGCACCGTTACGATATCGAAAACTGGGGAACCGCGTCCCTGATTAGGAATTGTCGCAATTTGTGTGAGAGTGAATCCGCCGTAATGTCTGGAAGGCCGGTGGAGTTTGTTCCGGAAAAAGCCCCCAAAATTAAAAGCGATCCCCCATTGAGTAAAGTATTGAACGAAACATTGCCGGAGGTTGGGCCACCCAGCTGAGTTGTTGCGCCAAGTCCCGACCCAGTAGGGGAGGTAAATGTATCAGTCAAAGTAACTGTCACTGTGCCACTTCGGCTACGAAGTCACCAGCCCCAGACAAATCCAAGCTCGCCAGCGCCAGGACTGTTCGACGACTCCAAACACCCCGCCCCAAGTTACGTTGCCAGACCAGGTACCCAATGATCCCATCCAAATGATCCGGCAGCTGCCCCCTTTCAAATCGCCTGCGCCGCCGTCCCAAATCGTCGCAGTATGTCCGGCACCGTCATTCAATGTAAGCATCATTGTCGCTTGGCTTGGCCCGGCGAAAAGTGCCATTAAGCTGGTTGCCAAGATCGTGTAAGCCAATTTTTTCAGTTTCATTTTCATGCTCCTTACATGGCGCTGAATGTTGTTTTTGAGATTATTCCACTTCTACTCGGTCTCTTATAAGCAAGCATTGGGCCGCGTACTAAAAAATTAGTAAATACAATTAGTTAACGAATTCATGAGGCATTGCAGGTATGGAAGAGTAGCGATCTGTAAAATTTCCCGAAAAACTTCATGTGAGATATGTCGCAAATTTCGTAAGGGTAATGAAAGGTATTCGTATAGTTTTATAAAAAACAAGGGGTTAAATTTTCTAGCTCCGCATTTGGACTGTAAAATTTCCTGACAAATGATTGAGACCGGTTTATTTTCTCGCTTCAAGCAAATCCCGTAGGCAGAATTCCGCGATTTTGCCAATTTCATTGAGGCATCTTGCAAATTCCTCTTGTGCAGAGCGCTCTGTCCGCTCGGCGAGGGCAGAGAAAACGTCGATTCGGGACCGATTCCGTACCGACATGACGAAGGGGAAGCCAAACTTGGCAAGATACGCGGCGTTCAGGATGCGCAATTGTTCCAGCTCACCGCTGTCGCAGTGATCCAGACCTGCGCGCGATTGTTCAAATGCGGAGCTTGCGGTGAGTGCCTTGTTGCGCGCTTAGCCCCGCCAAGTTGCGGATGTGCGGATCAGGGCAATTTGGCTCTCTCCGGCAGATAGCATCGCCTGAACCACGGCGCCATGCAAGGATTCAATCGACGTGAATGGTCTTGATTTCCATGCCACCGCGGCGACCCACGGGGAATGCTCAAAAAGTTGCCAAGCGCTTCAATGAACTGTGACTCATCCAAACTTGAAAGCGATTCAATTGTAGGCTGAGCGGTCGTCATTTCACCGGCCTAACGTGTGGTACAAACGGATGTCGGCGAATCCAGTGCCGGGCGATATCTGCGCGCTTGCATATCCAGACCCGTTCATGCCTTTCAATATGGTCCAGAAATTGTTGCAGCGCACGAAAACGCGCGGGGCGACCCAGCAATCGGCAATGCATACCGATGGAAAGCATTTTGGGTGTCTCTTCTCCCTCGGCATACAGTACATCGAAGGCATCACGCAGATAGCGAAAGAAATCGTCACCGGTATTGAAGCCTTGTGCGGTCGCAAAACGCATGTCGTTCGTATCGAGTGCATACGGGACGACCAGATGCGGAACCCTTCCCGCATGCCTTGTTTCCACCTCGGTCCAGCAAGGTAGATCATCGCCGTAATAGTCTGAATCGTAGAGAAATCCACCATGTTCCACCACCAGGCGGCGTGTATTGGGGCTATCGCGCCCGGTGTACCAGCCGGCTGGTGCGCAGCCAGTCATGCGCTTGAGGGTATCGACTGCGATTTTCATGTGAGCACGCTCGGTCGCCTTGTCCACATTTTGATAGTGAATCCAGCGCCAACCATGGCAGGCGATTTCGTGGCCGAGTTCAACCAGTGCGGCGGTCAATTCAGGATGGCGCTCCAGTGCCATCGAGACTCCAAAAACCGTGAGAGGAAGTTGCCGGCGCTCGAATTCTCGCAGGATACGCCATACCCCGGCGCGCGAGCCATATTCATAGATCGATTCCATGCTCATGTGACGCGCTGCATACGCAGGGGCGCCGACGATCTCGGACAGAAACTGTTCGGAGGCTTGGTCGCCGTGCAACACCGAATTCTCCCCGCCCTCTTCATAATTCAGCACGAACTGCACCGCGATACGCGCATGATTCGGCCAATCGGCTTGAGGTGGTTGATTACCGTAACCGATCAAATCTCGCGGGTAGGGCTGATGTAAGTGCGGCATAGTCCAGTCAATCAAATTGGTCTTTACTGGGCGGAAGACGCGGAGGTGATCGCGTCAATCCAAAAATGGCTGAAAGCTCGTTCGCAGGGCCATCATCCCGCAGGTCGAGTTTTCCTTCAAGGTTGCAAAGATGGAGTTTCATTGCAAAGACGGCACGATCGGTATCATGCGCGGCCATCGCCTCGACCAGTTCGGCATGGTCACGATTGGCGCATTCGTTCGTTTTCGAAGGATCCCCGTACGCCAGCACCACCAACGGTGTGCGCGAAATCAGCTGATCCAGCACGCCGACCAACACCGAGTTGCCGGCCATCGTGGCCAGCACGCGATGAAAATCGACAGAAAGCTTCAACGCCGTGCGCATTTCACCGCGCCGGTACGCCCGGTCTTCCTGCTTGATCAGTGAATTCAATTGCCTTACCTGCGCCTTGGTGATGCGCCGTGCGAGCGTATCAACGATCGAGCTTTCGATCGTGCGCCGGACCGAAAACAGGTCACGGCTCTCGTCTATCGATGGGCTCGCGACAATCGCACCGCGATTTGGACGAAGTTCAATTATTTTCATCGCCGCCAGCTGAGTAAACGCCTTGCGAATTGTGCCGCGCGTGACGCCGAATAGTTCTGACAGCGGCACTTCCTTTAGCTTGGTGCCCGGCGGCAGACGATGATCGAGCACGGCTTCATAAATGCGCGCATAGACGTCGGCAGACGCCGCACTTTGTGCGGGGCGCGTACGTTGGATCGGCTTCGTGGTCGGTGATTTCAATTGAGGACTTTCCATGCGGCGCCGACAATCGGCAACGGGTGGCAAACGCGACTACTTTGGGCCATATTGTGCACAAAATCAATGTGTTTATGTTGACAAAAAATTGGTCCAAGATGATGATTGCGCATTGGAAACCAGCGGGGAACCCTTATGGGACGACTCACCACTCATGTGCTCGACACCGCGCAAGGCTGTCCCGGTGCGGGCATGCAGCTGGCACTCTTCAGGCTGGACGGCGGAAGGCGCGCGCTGGTTCGCGCGACCAAAACCAATGTGGATGGCCGTTGCGATACGCCGTTGCTGCAAGACGCCGGCTTTCTGGCGGGCGAATATGAACTGGTGTTTCACGCGGGTGAATATTTCAAGGCACGCTCGATCGCGCTTCCCGACCCACCGTTCCTTAATGAAGTCGTATTGCGTTTTGGCATCGCCGATCCGGCGCAGCATTACCACGTACCGCTACTCATTTCCCCGTGGAGTTATTCCACCTATCGGGGCAGTTGAAGATGCTGCCTTCCACGGGCGGGCATCCGATTCGCTTCCTGCTGAACCATCAGCTTTTCGAAGTAGACGACGTTGGGCCGACCACCACTATTCTGAATTTCCTGCGGCAACGGCAGGGTTACATGGGTACCAAGGAAGGATGCGCCGAGGGCGATTGCGGTGCCTGCACCGTAGTGGTCGGTGAACTCAGGCAGAATCAGCTTGAATTGAAAACGGTGAACGCCTGTATCCAGTTTTTGCCGACGCTGGACGGCAAGGCGCTGTTTACGGTGGAAGCGCTGCGTGGGAAGCATGGCCAGTTGCATCCGGTGCAGCACGCAATGGTTGAGTGTCACGCGTCGCAATGCGGCTTTTGCACGCCAGGATTCGTGATGTCGCTTTGGGGACTCTACGTCGATCACCACAAGAATAAGGGGGCCAGCCAACCTGACGAGGCGCTCGTACGTCAGTCCATCACCGGAAATCTATGCCGATGCACCGGATACCGACCGATTGTCGATGCCGGCAAACTCATGTTCACGTTGCCGCAGGTCGAGTTTGATCATGAAACGGTTGCGAAGTCACTTGAAAGCCTGGTGCGCCGGACATCATTTAGCTACGAGTATCAGAAGCAACGATTCTTCGCGCCGAAGACACTTGCCGAGTTGATTGCACAGGGCCGCATTGCCGTCGTCGACCCTTTTGGCCGGTGGCACCGATGTCGGACTTTGGGTAAACAAGCAGTTCCGCGAATTGGGTGACATTCTCTACATCGGCGAGGTTGCTGAGTTGCATTTGATCGCCGAGGATGCAACCCATGTCACCATCGGCGCGGTCGTTTCGCTCAACCTTGCCTGCGACGCACTGAAAAACTATTTTCCCGAAATGAATGAAATGTGGGAACGATTCGCTTCCATGCCGATTCGCAATGCCGGCACACTCGGCGGCAATATCGCCAATGGCTCTCCAATTGGCGATGCGATGCCTGCGCTCATCGCGCTGCGTGCAGAAGTGACGTTGTCCAATGTCCAGAGAAGCCGTCGACTGCTATTGGAAGACTTGTATGTGGGCTACCAGAAGAAAGCGCTGCAACCCGATGAGGTGCTCGTCTCCGTCAGCATTCCCAAGCCGACCCCCGCGCTGCGTTTTCGCGTCTACAAATTGTCCAAGCGCTTCGACTCTGATATTTCCGCCGTTTGCGCCGCATTCGCAATCGAACTGGATGGGCAAACCGTTGCCCGCTGTCGTATTGCATTTGGCGGTATGGCAGCCACGCCAAAGCGCGCGATTCATGCCGAAGAAAAGCTGATCGGACGCTTGTGGGATGAAGCCGCCGCGCGTTCCGCAATGGATGCACTCTCGCAGGATTACGCGCCACTGACCGATATGCGGGCAAGTGCCAACTACCGTCTGTCGGCTTCGCGCAATCTGCTATACCGATTTTTCCTGGAAACACGTCCTGTCAATCCGATGACGGCAAACGAACTGAGTGTGTTTGCGTGAGTCGCTCCATGAGCGACGAGTCAACGCAAATGGCGGACGACCTCCCGGCAGGCACTGCGCACCCGCATGAATCTGCGCATCTGCATGTGTCCGGCGAGGCCGTTTACGTCGACGATATTCCCGAGCTGCGTGGCACGCTTCATGCCGCCCTGGGTTTGAGTGAAAGGGCCTACGCGAGTGTCCTGTCGATAGACTTCAAGGAAGTGCACGCTTATCCGGACGTGGTTGACGTCCTGGTTTCGCAAGATATTCCCGGTACGAATGACTGTGGCCCGATTCTTCATGATGATCCAATCCTGGCAGATGCCACCGTGAATTATCTTGGGCAACCGATGTTCGCCGTGATCGCAGATTCGCATGGTGCCGCGCGCCGTGCGGCCAGGCTTGCGCGGGTTGAGTATCAGGACCTGACTCCCACTTTATCGCCGCTGGCGGCGCGGCAGCAGGAAGGCTTCGTCATTCCGCCCATGCACCGGTCGCAAGGCGACGCGCTAAGTGCCCTCGCACGCGCCCCCCGAAGAATGTCCGGCCAGTTCCAGGTTGGCGGGCAAGAGCAGTTTTACCTGGAGGGACAGATTTCCTACGCCGTGCCGACCGAAGACGACGGCATTCATCTCTGGTGCTCGACCCAGCATCCCAGCGAAATGCAGCACATGGTGGCCCACGCACTCAAACTGCAGTCCAATCAGGTCACTGTGGAAGTCCGCCGCATGGGTGGCGGTTTCGGTGGCAAGGAATCGCAGTCAGCGCTGTTTGCCTGCGTGGCGGCCATTGCAGCCAGACGATTGCGGCGCCCGGTCAAACTTCGGCTCGACCGTGATGACGACATGATGATCACCGGCAAGCGCCACGATTTTCATTTTGAGTATGAAGTTGGCTACGACGATGATGGCCTGATCAAAGCGCTCAAGATCGAGTTACTGGCTCGGGCCGGATTTTCCGCCGATTTGTCGGGCCCTGTCATGTCGCGCGCGGTATGCCACGTCGACAATGCCTACTACCTGAGCGATGTCGATATTCGCGGACTCTGCGCACGCACCAACACACAGTCGAATACGGCATTCCGTGGTTTTGGCGGTCCGCAGGGTGCAATTGCCATTGAGTACATTCTCGACAACATTGCGCGCGATCTGGGGAAGGATCCGCTGGACGTTCGCAAACTGAACCTCTACGGAAATGATGAACGGAACGTCACGCCCTACGGCATGATCGTTGAGGACAATGTGATTCATGAACTGGTCGATCAGCTTGAACGCTCCAGCGAATACCGTATGCGGCGCGAAGCTATTCGTGCGTTCAATGCGCTTAGCCCCATCCTGAAAAAGGGTATTGCGCTGACACCCGTAAAGTTCGGCATCTCATTCAACATGGTGCACTTCAATCAGGCTGGAGCGCTGGTCCACATCTACACCGATGGCTCGGTGCTGGTGAATCATGGCGGGACCGAGATGGGGCAGGGCCTTCACACCAAGGTTGCACAGATCGTCGCAACAGAGTTGGGCATTAGCGTCGCGCGTGTACGCGCAACGGCGACCGATACCAGCAAGGTTGCCAATACATCGGCTACCGCGGCGTCCACCGGAAGCGATCTGAACGGCAAAGCCGCCCAGGACGCCGCCGCAACAATCAAGACGCGCCTGGCATCATTTGCGGCTGACAAATTTGGCGGCGCACCCGATGCGGTGAGTTTTGCGGGCGACAGGGTACAAGTTAACGGTCAATCGATCAGTTTTCCGGAACTCGTGCAGATGGCCAATCACGCGCGCGTGCAACTCTGGTCGGACGGCTTCTACGCCACCCCCAAGGTGCATTGGGATCGACATGCCATGCAGGGGCGACCCTTTCTGTATTTCGCCTACGGTGCCGCTGTGTCCGAGGTCGTCATCGATACCCTGACGGGTGAATCAAAGCTGCTGCGTGCCGACCTGCTGCACGACGCGGGCAACTCCATTAATCCGGCGATCGATATTGGCCAGATAGAAGGCGCGTTCATCCAGGGCACGGGCTGGCTCACCACCGAAGAGTTGTGGTGGAACGATCAAGGCAAGCTCATGACTCACGCGCCGTCGACTTACAAGATCCCCGCGGTCAATGATTGCCCCGCCGATTTCCGCGTTGCATTGTTTAAGAATCAGAATATCGAAGACACGATATTTCGCTCAAAGGCCGTCGGTGAGCCGCCATTGTTACTGGCGTTTTCGGTTTTCTTCGCGATTCGCGATGCCATCGCCAGCGTTGGGGACTACCGCACCAATCCACCGCTGAACGCGCCCGCCACGCCGGAGGCGATTCTCACCGCCGTGGATTCCATTCGGCCACAGGGCGTGGTAGCGGCATGAGCCATTGGATTGATAATCTGGCAGGCGTTCAGTCCCGGCAGCAGCCCGCGATTTCTGTTGCCGTCGCGTCGACCAAAGGATCGGTGCCGCGTGAAGCCGGCACGCGGATGCTGGTCACCCCGACGGAAGTCCTGGGTACCATTGGCGGTGGGCATCTCGAATTCAAGGCCATTCAAATTGCCCGGGACATGCTCGCAGCCGGAGGCAAAGGCGCGCTGATGCGTTTTCCATTGGGCGCCAGTCTCGGCCAGTGCTGTGGCGGATTGATGAATCTATTGTTTGAGCCCGTGCTGCCGTGCGACGAATGGGTCGCGGCCGTACGTGACTTCCAACAAAAGGGAAAAAGCATTATTGTCGTGACATGCGTGCGTGGGTGCGGAACATCCGGAAAGCTACTTGTCGCCGCGGATGAGTTGGTGGGTTCGCTGGGCGGCGAAACACTGGATCGCGAGATAACGGCGATCGCCAGACAACGCCTCGCCGGCTATCCCTCATCAACCCTGCTGACGGTGGCGGGTGACGCGTACTTTTTTGAGGCAATCGCGGCGCCGGATTTCAATATTGTTTTGTTTGGCGCCGGTCACGTCGGGCGCGCGGTAGTGAAAATTCTTGCGGAGTTGCCATGCAAGATTACGTGGATCGATTGCCGGGAAGCGGAGTTTCCAGCCGAGGTCCCGCGCGGCGTCGACATGCGCTTGAGCGATTTTCCGGAGGATGAGGTTGCGTTCGCGGCCGCGGGAAGCTATTTTCTGGTCATGACCCATAGCCATCAACTCGACCAGGTGATATGCGAACGAATTTTCGCACGCCAGGATTTTGCCTACTTCGGCCTGATCGGGTCGCTGTCCAAGCGTCGGCAATTTGAACGGCGATTCGCCGCGCGTGGCATTCCGGCGGTCCGATTTGCCGATATGAATTGCCCCATTGGCGCGGGTGGCATTGCGTCGAAAGAGCCGATGGCCATTGCCGTTTCGGTGGCGGCGGAACTGTTGCAACGACGCGAGGCCTTGCAACAAATGTGCAAGGGTGGAATGAGCGACTTCCACTTGCTCCCACCCAGCAATGAACGGGAATCTGGATCCCTTCTGAAGTAGCGGCCAAGGCGGGCAATGACGCCTGCCGAAAAATGTTTTTCCGGAAAATGACTCACTGCAAATGGAAGCATACCTTCTCGATTGGCTGAATCTGTTATTGCGCTGGTTGCACCTCATCACCGGTGCCGCCTGGATCGGCGCGTCATTTTATTTTGTGTTGCTCGACAATAGCTTGAGACCGCCGGCAAGTGAAGAGGACATCAAGCGCGGCGTTCATGGTGATTACTGGGCAGTTCACGGCGGCGGGTTTTATCACAGCCAGAAATATCTCACCGGGCCCAAGCGCGAGCCGCTGACGCTGGAATTGCACTGGTCCAAGTGGGAGGCCTACACCACCTGGCTGTCCGGCATGGGGCTGCTGGCGATCATCTACTGGTTTGGCGCAAGCACGTATCTCATCGACACGACCGTACTCGCCCTGACACCGGCGCCGGCCATTGGCATTAGCGCCGCATTCATCGCCTTGGGATGGCTGGTTTACGACGGCCTTTGCCGGCTGCTTGCGGGCCGCGAAAACATCCTGGCGGCAATCGTATTTGCGTTTGTCATGCTTGCCGATTGGACACTGTTCCAGATCTTCGGCGCGCGCGCGGCCTATGTGCACGTCGGCGCGATGATGGGCACCATGATGGTGGCGAACGTGTTCGTCCATATCATTCCCGGGCAGAAGAAAATGGTTGCGGCGATCCGCGCCGGGCAGCCTGTCGACCCCACTCCCGGAATCATTGGCAAGCAGCGGTCTGTGCACAACACCTATTTCACCTTGCCGGTGCTGTTCATCATGATCAGCAATCACTACCCGATGACCTACAGCCATCCGCACGGCTGGGCGGTGTTGGGGGCGATCATGCTGGCGGGGGTGTTGATACGGCAGTTTTTTGTGTTGCGTTTGAAGAAGAAGATGGTTCCTTCACTCATCGCCATTGCGGTTGCGCTGCTGCTCGGTGTGGGTGTATTACTCGCACCCAGGGCCAACGACAAGACTGCAGGCACGGTGACGTTTTCGGACGTGAAGGCGGTGATCGACCTGCGCTGTGTCGCGTGTCACGCCGCACAGCCTACTTTCGCGGGCTTCAGCCAGCCGCCGAAGGGGGTGATACTCGAAACCGCCGATCAAGTTGCCATCCATGCCGTCAAGATGGCCGAGGTAATATCCAACCGCTACATGCCGATCGGCAATCTGACACACATGACCGAAGCGGAGCGGGCGTTGATCGCAAACTGGTTTGCGCAAGGCGCGACAACCAAATGAATCCAGCAGCCTCACTCAAACTTTGCGCCCGCCCATGAATTCCGGCCTTCAGGCATTTCGCGCGTCCATCCTGCATTTCGTCGGTAATCCCGATGAACTCGGTGATCGTGCCTGCGAGTACTTCGAAGACGGCCTCCTCGTCATCAAGGACGGCCGCGTTCATCAATTGGGCGACGCCGTGACGCTATTGGCCACGCTTCCCAAAGGACTGGCCGTGACCGACTACCGGGGCCGCTTGATCATGCCTGGCTTTGTCGATACCCACATTCATTTTGCGCAAGCGGACATTGTTGCTTCACACGGCGAACACCTGCTCGAATGGCTCCAACGCTACACCTTTCCGGAAGAACGGCGTTTCGCCGATGAGGAACATGCCGCCGAGGTCGCGGAGTTTTCGATCAACGAAATGTTGCGCAACGGCACGACCACCAGCATGGTCTTCGCCACGGTGCACAAATCATCGGTGAACGCGATCATGCGCGCCGCTGAATCGCGCGGACTCTGCATGATCGCCGGCAAGGTGATGATGGACCGGAACTGCCCGGACGCGCTGTGCGATACCGCAGAGAGCAGCTACGTGGACAGCAAGGCATTGATCGAGAAATGGCACGGGGCAGGGGAGGGCCGCCTGCGGTATGCCGTTACGCCGCGGTTTGCGCCGACGTCGAGCGAGCGTCAACTGGCGTTTGCCGGGCAATTGCTGGACGAGCATCCCGGCGTGTATCTGCAAACGCATCTGGCGGAAACCGCGAGCGAATGCCAATGGGTCAAGACGCTGTTCCCCTGGAGCACCAGTTACCTGGATGTCTACGATCATTTCGGCATGTTGCGGCCGAAAACGGTTTACGCGCACTGCATTCATCTCGATGATCGTGATCGGCAGCGGATGGCCGAGAGCGGGGCGGCGATGTCGTTTTGCCCGACCTCAAACCTGTTTCTCGGCAGCGGCCTGTTCGATGCCGGCTCCGCCACCCGCAGCGGCGTGCGCCTCGGCCTCGGTACCGACGTCGGCGGCGGCACCAGCTTCAGCATCCTGCGCACCTTGCATGAAGCCTTCAAGGTGATTCAATTGTCGGGGCAAAGCATGAACGCGTTGCAGGGGCTTTATCACGCCACGCTCGGCGGCGCGCGCGCGCTTTACCTCGATAATGAAATCGGCAGTTTTGCGCCGGGAAAATACGCTGACTTCGTGGTGCTGAACCTCACCGCAACGCCACTGATTGAGCGGCGTATGTCGAAGGCCAAGACCCTGGCCGAGCGCCTGTTTGTGCTCATGATGCTGGCGGATGAACACATGGTCGATGCGACCCATGTGAAGGGGCGCAAATTGTTCGAGCGCAGCGGAAATCGGTGATTTTCCGCCGCGCTGCGTGCAGGCCGTTACTGCACCCGGCGCACTCGCGGGGAGTGATTGATTTTTTCGAATTCCAGGTAAAACGCACCCAGTGCGCCGCGGCGGATGCGGACCTTTGGATCCGTCAGCGTCAGGTAACGATTGCTGTCATCTGCAATTTGCCAGACCTGTCCATTGGCCAGCTTGATCATGGACTTCGCATCCCAGCCTTCGAAGCGGCCGGGAATGGTGCTCTCAATGGCATCCAACGTGGCGGGGCTCGTGCGATTCTCGAGGCCAAATTGATCAGACTTTTGTGGCGCTGATGGTGAGGCTGATGCCACCGCGGCAATTGGCGCCGGGGATGGCATGGCGGGCGCTGATGTTGCCGCAACGGCCGGCGCAGGACGTGGCTCCGCTTGAACCGCCGGCTTGGAGGCTACCGCTTTGGGCTCGACAACCGTCACCGACAGCGCGTCATAGCAAGCCAGTCGCGCGGTCGAATCGATGATGCCCCGGCAACGCAGGATTCCCGCATCGTTTGCCAGCACGCCAGTGGAAACAGTGAGCAAGACAAACAGCAATTTCATTTTATTTTTCATGGTGTGGCAATCGCCCGAAGAATATTTTCTTGGTGGATTGTACAGAAGATCGCCACGCGTTCGCGTTCACCCCTGCGCCGGACAGAACTGCCAATCTCTAGTACTGGAGCGGCGTTTCAGGCATAAATGCCCCGAAACGCCCGTCAAATGGCGATCTGCGCGTCGCAAAGCCGGACGATCAACCTGCTACTCGAGAAGCGTTCCCCCGAACGCCTGCCGGCCCGCAGCGGGCGGCGCATACTGGACATGCACTCGATCTGGTGGACGCCCAATGCATTTTGCGACCACCTTGGTTACGGCCATGGCTTCTGTTTCGCGCGCAGCGCCGTCCGGCGGGTGTGCGTGCAGAACCGTCACAAAGACCGGCAATTCCGACGCAATGAGTTCAACCGCATTTTCCGCATAGTCGCGACTGTCCAGATAATGCAATCGCACCCACGTACGGCCGGGCTGGCTGCCGAACGTCTCGCCGAGCGCATCCGCGAGTGCGCGAGCAGAGGTGGCGCCAGAATCGGCCACCGACACACAGACGATTTCGATATCAACGATGGGCATATATGCCGACGAGATTTCTATCGAAACTCAACTTTCCTCGCCGCCGATGAACCGATAAGTCATCGCCCCTAGTACCGCGCCAACTATCGGTGCGAGCCAGAACAGCCAAAGCTGACCGATCGCCCAATCGCCAACAAATAGCGCGACACCGGTGCTGCGCGCGGGATTGACCGACGTATTGGTCACTGGAATGCTGATCAGGTGAATGAGCGTCAACGCGAGGCCGATGGCGATCGGGGCAAAGCCGGTCGGTGCGCGCTTGTCCGTGGCGCCGAGAATCACCAGCAGGAAAAACATCGTCATCACAACTTCGGTGATTAGCGCGGCCAGAAGCGAATAATGGCCGGGAGAATGTTCGCCATAACCGTTCGATGCAAAGCCCTTGGTCACATCAAATCCCGGCGCCCCGCTGGCGATGAGATAGAGCACGCCGCCCGCGACGATGGCGCCGAACACCTGCGCGACGATGTAGGGCGCGAGCTTGCCTGCCGGGAACCGGCCGCCCGCCCAGAGACCAATCGATACCGCCGGGTTGAGGTGGCAGCCTGAAATGTGACCGATGGCAAACGCCATGGTCAGCACCGTGAGGCCGAAGGCCAGCGAGACGCCGTGCAAACCAATGCCGACATTCGGGAATGCGGCGGCCAATACCGCACTACCGCAGCCGCCAAGAACGAGCCAGAACGTACCAAGGAACTCCGCGCCGTATTGCTTCATTTGCCTCTCCTGTTGATCGGTGGGAAGTGAAAGTGTGAATCATAACCGCTGATATGCGCGGCTTGTCAGTTTGCAACTCGCGTCAGGAGACAGCCGCAGCAAGTGGTAGCCAACAGAAGCGGATGCGAATGGCGATTTATGCCTCGTGCCGGTTATCGCCGGTCACACCATCTGATTGGCCGGCGCATTGATGAGCTGCATTGCCATTGACCGGACCATTGCTCCGGCGAGGAGTGTCGGGCGCAGCACACTCTGTCGGATCGGCGACGAAGAGCCACGCAACGATCAGGCAAGCGGGAACGGCCAGGAACCACTCCGACCGCGACGTGAGACTTTGGCCGACAACCCCGATCGCGCCGCCGACAGCAAGGCACGCAAGCAGAAGGAAAAGCCGTCGCGCGAGCCGTGGTTTGCGGGGCATTGCGTTTTCACGCGGCGGCATTGGCGCCCCTGCGTGCGGGGCAGGCGGCTGGATTTTGCTGAATGTCTTTCATCGTTTCATCCATGACACGGAAGGCGCGTCAGCATATCTGCCATCATCGGGCGGGGCGCGGTAGGACCTCATGGCTCTTTGTCTTCGCTTGCCGTGAGCGACGCGATGCCGCGCGCAACAAGCCATGCCAACCCAAGCCCGACCGTCGCGATAAAGCACCAGCCGAACCACGTCGGCTTGCACCAGCCCCAGCCGCACGCGCCAGCGTTTTGCAGCAGCCCCGGAATGCCCAGCGAATGAAACATATAGACCGACAAATAAGGGATAACGGCCAGCACGCCAATGGGCGTGTCCAGGTATTGTGGCCAGACAAGGCCCGGCAGAAGCGCCGCAACGTAAACGCCGACGATGATGGCAAACACTTTAGCCGTGCGATGCTGTTTCATTGGAAGATGTCTAGGGAATCAGGCCACACAATTTGCAATGGGGACTTGAGGTGAGTAGCGATATTGAAATGATCGAATCTCACTGGTGGAACGCCTATGTGGATCCGTCCGGTGCAAGAGGATGGCTGCATTCGATGGGTATTCGGCTCGTTAAGCCGCGCTAGATACGAATGCCAAAACGTGACCATCAGGGTCCAGCGAATATGCCGCGATATGTCCCCAGTCGCGTGGCAGCAGCGGACTCAGCTCCCGTGCGCCCGCGGCGAGTGCACGCGCGTGATAGTCACCCGGCTCGGCCAGGACGAGGTAAAGCTCGGCGCGCGGAACGCCATTCGCAGCAGCCGGATCGGGCAGGGCTGCGCCAAGCAGATTGCGTATGCCTTGCTCCGGCATCAGCCCCAGAACGCCTCCGCCGGGAAGGTCGAACTCGGTCATACCGGGCGCGTGAAGGCGTGGCTTGATGCCGAGGACAGCCGTGTAGAAGGCGGTACTGCGCGCTTGGTCTGCGACGTAGAAGATGAAGTGGGAGGCGGGGGTCACGGTTGTAGTCAGCCAGATAGCTCACTCATCGGCAAGCAACTGTTCAAGCCGCCTCGGATAGTGGTTGAGGAAGTCACGAGTGACGACATAGTGTTCGGTGTCTTCGTACTTTACTTCCGAGATGCCTGATCCATCGAACTGGAGGATTTTTGCGTGCGGATATGACAGCAGTATTGGCGAATGCGTGGCGATGATGAACTGGGATTCGTTTTGCGCGAGCTGATGAATGGCAGAAAGTGCGGCGAGTTGACGGTTCGGGGACAGGGCGGCCTCCGGCTCATCGAGAAGGTAGAGCCCCTTGCCGCGAAACTTGTGGGTGAGAAGCGCCATGAATGCTTCCCCCATGCGAGCGCGAATGCAAGGAACGATTGTCGTAGCCGCCGAGATAGCCAACTTCATCCATGTACGTGGCGACATTGAAGAAGCTCTCGGCGCGCAGGAAATAGCCGTCCGCCGGTTTCCGGAAGCTACGCGTCAGGCGAAGCGCCTGATGTAGCGATGAGACGGATTCGGTTGTTTGCAGTTGGACATTTTTCGTGCCCCCTTCCGGTCCATAGCCAAGTGCAACCGCGATGCCCTCAAGAACGGTTGATTTTCCCGAGCCATTTTCGCCGACGAAAAATGTGACATCGGGATGGAAGTCGATGCAGCCCAATTCACGCACGGACGGAATATCGTAGGGGTAATGGGCGAAATCGATTTCCGCGTCGGGGCGAATTGAAATCTGTTGAAGGTAGGGTTTTGCCGAAAGGGACATTGTTCAGGTACCGATTGATTTACTGCTTACGCTGACCGAAATCATATGTGTCCACGAGTGCGCAATTGTCATTGACTTCAACTCTCGCATCAACGCCGTCCCATTCGAATTCGATCTTGAGCTCTCCTGACGGTTTCTTTCCCGCATCGAACGACTTGATCGGCTTACCCTCGTAAAGAAATTCCGAACCAATCGATAATCGAATGCGAGTGATATTGTCTGAGAATTTGAACGCAAAGTCCTGCCTGCCAGACGTGACGTTGACCAAGAATGCCGGGGGTAGCTTGTGAAAATCAAACGAACTTTGCGTAAGCATTCCCCATTGAGTGGTTTCGAAGTTTTGGAATGAGAGGTAATTTGGATTTCGTGGCATTTTCCCCGGCACTTCGAGCGCGGCGCCACACTTTGCAGCGTTCGCGAGCGGCGCGCAAACGCATAACGAGATTGCGAATAGGTACAGGCAAAAATGGCGAAAGCCAGTACGTATTCGCTTCTTGGCGGGGCTATTCATGACGTCCCAGCGCAGGCGTGAATGAAACTCTATTGATCATCTCAAGGTGGTTACGTAATACAGCCCGGAAATCGTAACGCATATGAGTCGAAATCTTCCTATGAATGAGCGCTTCATCATTAGAACATGGCAACATGGAATTCGTCGGAACCACGGTTGTGGGGTTGAGGCCGGCAGCAATGTGCGCAACTGTCGTTGTATGCCTGATCGCGCGCAGAATAGTGATAATGTGGGACGCGAAAGCTGCACCGCATGGCGCCAATGAACAAGGAACTTCCAACTATGCCGTCGTCCCAGCGCAGGCTGGAACCCAGTTCACCCCGATATTTTGAAATACGAAGGGACTGGATCCCAGCTTTCGCTGGAATGACGGGTCTTTGAGGATTTGAGCCGCTTACAATACTAAACCCTAGCACTGGTGCGCCTTACAGGCATAAAAGGCTTTAAACGCCTCGCCAATGCTAGAGTTTGCTAACCGCGACACTTACATTTCGTGACCGATCTCTTCTCAACCATTTCCCCCTCACCCCTGCCCTCTACCGAGGGAGAGGGAGCGAATCAGTCCGGCTCTAGCGTGCCGCTCGCAGAGCGCCTGCGGCCGCGTACGCTGGCCGAGGTGATCGGGCAGGAACACCTGACAGGCGAGGGCATGCCGCTGCGGATCGCGTTTGACTCCGGCAAGCCGCACTCGATGATCCTGTGGGGACCGCCCGGCGTGGGCAAGACCACCATCGCGCGGCTAATGGCGCATGCGTTCGAATCGGATTTCATCGCGCTCTCTGCCGTGCTGTCGGGGGTGAAGGAAATCCGCGAGGCGATCGAGCGCGCGCTGGTGAACCGGGACAATCTCAATCGCCGCACCATCCTGTTCGTCGATGAAGTGCATCGCTTCAACAAGAGCCAGCAGGATGCGTTTCCTGCCGCATGTCGAATCGGGGCTGGTGACGTTCATCGGCGCGACCACCGAGAATCCGTCGTTCGAATTGAACAATGCGTTGCTGTCGCGCGCGTCGGTGTATGTGTTGAAGCCGCTGGATGAGGTGGCGTTGGGGGC
Organism: Betaproteobacteria bacterium; assembly: GCA_016720925.1. Lineage (NCBI taxonomy): Bacteria > Pseudomonadati > Pseudomonadota > Betaproteobacteria > Betaproteobacteria bacterium. Next base: position 42,339 of record JADKJR010000039.1, read on the forward strand.
ATTGCTGGAACGTGCGGGTTCCGCCGCAAACCTGGATTCCCGCCTGCGCGGGCGGGAATGACGGTGAGTTGGCCAAATCGCGCATGATCAACATGGCCGATGGCGATGGGCGGCGGCTGATCAATCTGGTCGAGCAGCTTGCCATCGCAGCTGATAGCAGCGGCATCAAATCGATCGATACCAAATTCGTCGAGAGCGTGCTCGCGCGCGCGGCGAAGCGTTTCGACAAGGGCGGCGATAATTTCTACGACCAGATTTCCGCGCTGCATAAAAGCGTGCGCGGCTCCGACCCGGATGCGTCGCTGTACTGGTTGGCCCGCATGCTCGATGGCGGCGCCGATCCGCGCTACGTGGCGCGCCGCGTGATCCGCATGGCGACCGAGGATATTGGCCTCGCCGATCCGCGCGCGCTGGATATCACGCTCTCCGCCGCCGACGTGTACGAACGCCTTGGCTCGCCGGAAGGGGAACTTGCGCTGGCGGAGGCGATCATCTATCTCGCTATCGCCGCCAAATCGAACGCGGTGTACAAAGCCTACAACGAGGTGCGGGCGTTTATTGCGCAGGATGAGTCGCGGCCAGTGCCGATGCACATCCGCAATGCGCCGACCAAGCTGATGAAGTCGCTGGGGATGGGCAAGGATTACCGTTATGCGCACGATGAGGAAGAGGGTTACGTGGCCGGGGAAAATTACCTGCCCGACGGCATGAAGCGGCCGGACTGGTATCGCCCCACGGAGCGCGGCCTGGAGGCGAAGATTCGCGAAAAACTTGCGCATTTACGCGAACTTGATGGAAAATCCAAGTCATGAACGCGTTTGTCAAACTCCTGCGCAGCAACCCCTCCAGCCGCTCCTCCCGATCTACGTAGCGCTCGCCTTCGGTCGCCTGATGAAGGCGTGCGCGACACCTTAAAGCTTCTCCCCTTAACATGCCGCCATTCTCGTGCGAGGCGGGAATCAGTTCGTGCAAATTGGATCCGCATTTCGCAAGGCGGGAATGACGGGCATAGAAGAGAACCTCAAGACTCAAGGATACAAAATGTTAGACATCCAACAACTCCGAAAAGACCTCCCCGCGGTTGTTGCCGGCCTCGCACGGCGCGGTGTTGTTTTCGATGAAGCGACGTTTCGCAACCTCGAAGACAATCGCAAGGTGCTGCAGACGTTCACGGAAGAATTGCAGGCCCGGCGCAATGCGCTCTCCAAGCAAATCGGCATGATGAAAGGCAAGGGCGAGGATACCGCCGTCGTCATGGCGGAAGTCGGTGGCCTCGGCGATCAGCTCAAAACCAACGAAACCTCGCTCGCAGCCTTGCAGGAAACGCTGAACGCTTTCCTGCGCACCATCCCCAACATTCCGCGCGCCGAAGTGCCTGCCGGCAAGGACGCCGACCAGAACGTCGAAGTGCGCAAATGGGGCACGCCGGCGAGTTATAAATTCGCGGTGAAGGACCACGTCGATATCGGTGCATCGCTCGGCGGCATCGATTTCGATACGGCGGCAAAACTCTCCGGTGCGCGTTTTTCGGTATTGAAAGGTGGCGTGGCCCGGATGCATCGCGCGCTCGCCCAATTCATGCTCAATACTCATACCGCCGAGCACGGTTACACGGAAGTCTATGTGCCGTACATGGTGAGTGACGTTAGCGCCGACGGCGTATCAAGCCTGGCCAAGTTCAAGGAAGACTTGTTCAAGATCGAAGGCCGCGACCTGTACCTGATTCCGACGGCGGAATATCCGGTGACGAACTTCGTGCGCGATTCGATCGTGGACCTGAAGGACCTGCCGCTCAAGTTCGTCTGCCACAGCCCGTGTTTTCGGTCGGAGGCCGGCAGCTACGGCAAGGACACGCGCGGCATGATTCGCCAGCACCAGTTCGACAAGGTCGAGGTCGTGCAGATCGTGCATCCAGACAAATCCGCCGACGCGCATGAAGAACTCACCGCGCATGCCGAATCGATCCTGCAACGTCTGGAACTGCCTTACCGCACCATGTTGCTGTGTACCGGCGATATGGGTTTTGCATCGACCAAAACCTATGATCTTGAAGTATGGCTGCCCGCGCAAAACACCTATCGCGAGATTTCCAGTTGCTCGAACTATGAAGCTTTCCAGGCGCGTCGCATGATGGCGCGCTTCAAGAATGCGCAAGGCAAGACCGAGTGGCTGCATACGATCAACGGTTCAGGCCTTGCGGTGGGGCGCACGCTGGTGGCGATTCTGGAGAACTACCAGAATGCGGATGGCAGCGTCACGGTGCCGTCGGTGCTGTTGCCGTATATGGGTGGGCTGACGAAGTTGGAGCCGGTCAAGTGACTGCAAAGTGCAGGGCATTCAAGTGATCACTGTCTTCCCTGCAAGGACCGTAGCCCAATTTCTTTTGTCCAGCAAAGTCAACTTGGGCCGAGGCCTTCGCCGCGGCGACAGCGCTTGGCGATGACCACCACCCTCATCCTCATTCGCCACGGCGAAACGATCTGGAATCGCGAGGGCCGCATCCAGGGCCATCTCGACAGCGCATTGACGCCAGAGGGGATCGCGCAGGCAGAAGCGTGCGCGGTGCGTCTGCAGACGGAAGCCATTGAGCACGTCATCGCCAGCGACCTGCCGCGCGTCCGGCGCACCGCGGAGATCCTTAATGCCGCCATGAATCATCCCATTCGCCATGAACCCGCGCTGCGAGAACGCTGCTATGGCATCGGCGAAGGCAAGACCTATGCGGAACTCGATGCCTTGCACCCCGAACTGTTTTCGCGCACGCGCTCAACCGATCCGGATTTCGCCATCGAGGGGGGAGAAAGCCGCCGGCAATTCCATCAGCGCATCACCACCGCGCTCGGACAGATTGTCGAGGAGCATGCGGGCAAACGCATTCTTGTCGTCACCCATGGCGGCGTGCTGGGCGTTATCTATCGCTGGCTAAATGAGTTGCCGATTGCGAGCGCGCACAAGGTGGAAATCCCGAACGTCGCCTACAACCGTGTGACGATCAATGACGGAACCTGGATGCTGGATGTTTGGGCCGACACCGCTCATTTGACGTTCAACACATTTGAAGAAGCCTGAGCTTTCTTCGGTGTTTGCAAAGTCGTGGTGTCCGTCAGCAGCAGGTCGTGATGGATGTCCATTTCCAGCGGCTTTTCCAGGCGCGTGATGATATCCGTGTAGTTTCGAATGTTCTCCACGAACTGCACGGCTTCGTCACCGCGCGCGAATCCATGCTTCAGTGATTCGTGAATTTCCGGATCGCGCAACCGCAAATAGGCCTTGCGCACATCGAGCCACGAGTCGGCCTGTAGCTTCATGCGTTGCGTGAGGATGCGAGCATCCTCGAGATGGCCGTAGCCCTGGTTGTAGGCGGCCAGCGCCAGCCAGGTGCGATCCGGCTCCGGAATGCGCGCGGGAACCGTGTCCCGCAGCAGCAGCAGATACTTGGCGCCGCCAATGATCGACTCGCGCGCGTCCAGCCGGTTTTTCACGCCCATGCGGTCCGCCGTGTCCTCGGTCAGCATCATCAAGCCGCGTACGCCGGTGGGCGACGTGGCGAGTGCATCCCAGTGCGATTCCTGATAGGCAATGGCCGCCAGCACCCGCCAGTCGAGACCTGTCAATTGCTGTGCTTCGTGGAAATGAACCCGCAGTTTCGGGAGCAGGGTTTGCGCCTTTTCCAGCAGGCTTTCCGAGTCGATCGGCTGGATGCGATTGATGTGCCCGTAGTAGCGGTCCAGCAGCCGGCTCAAGGTACCGTTCTGCCTGATCTTGTCGAAGAACGATGCGGCGCTGTGCTGCAAGTCCGCGTCGGTCATCGGTGAGAATGCCCACGCAACCTTGTATTCGTGGCCCACGTTGAATGCGGTCGAGAGGTCTGGATGCAGGCGTTTGCCAACCGCGAAGCCGACCGCATCGACCAGCGCGCAATCGCTTTGTTGTGCGTCGATTCGTTTCAACAGATCGTCCGGGTTGGTTTCATGCGGCACCACATCCAGGATCATGCCGGGAAATTCACCCGTGAGTTCCCGCAGCATGTCGTGCGCGGGCGTCTCGGCGATGACGGATATTTGTTTCCCGATGGTATCGCGCAGCGACTTGGGCTTGGGGGCGGCATTGCCGCAAACCAGTTGATACTGAATCAATCGATAGCTCGGCCCAAACGCAAACGCGGCGCGCAATTCGACATCGGGCGTAAGATCCGCCGCGGCGATATGGCCACGGTTATCCTTGAGCGCCTGGATCAGTTTCTTGTGGCTCGGCATCACGACAAAACGTGGTGAGAGACCGAGTTCCCTGGCAAACAGCGTCGACAGATCGTGTTCAAAACCGGTCTGGGTGTCGTCCTTGCCTTTGCCGGCGGTGGGGACATCCTGCGTGGTGGTTGGGCCCCGCAGGGTGAGAATGACCAGTTCACCGGATTCGCGTGGCGCCTTGAGCGGCGGTCGCAGCCACAACGGCGCGTAGTCGGAATTACGCATGGCGTAGCCGATACCGGCGATGGCGGCGGCGATTGCGACGACAATGATCAGGACGATATACCGGCTTTTCATTTCTGCAATTTTTCCGCTGTCTCCGGAATCCTGCGCAACATTACAGAGAATGCGCGTTGCACAGTTTTGTCCATCCTACCCTGAAATGCGCACCGGAATTTTGGCGTGCGATGCGATAATGTCAGCCATTCACGCATCCTTGGAACAAGACCCGATACATGAGACCAAAAATTGTTGCGTTAGTGCCTGCCGCCGGCACAGGAACGCGTTTAGGCGATGCGTTGCCGAAGCAGTATCTCGACGTCAATGGCTCCCCGATGATTTTCCATGCCCTGTCGGCGTTGAGCCAGGTTGCACGCATTGCAAAGATTGGCGTCGTATTGTCACCGGCAGACGTGCATTGGCAATCGTTGGTGGCAAACGCCGAATGCGGACGCCACATCGGGAAACGCGTCGTCACGTGGCCGGTTGGCGGCGCATCGCGCGGCGCGAGCGTGTTGAATGGCTTGAAGGCCATTGCCGGCGATATGCAGGCGGACGACTGGATAATCGTGCACGATGCGGCGCGCCCGTGCATTCGCGTTGAACTGATCGAGCAATTCATCGACGAGCTGGAGACGGACCCCGTGGGCGGATTGCTGGCGTTGCCGCTGGCCGATACCATCAAACGCGATGACGGCAATTTGCGCGTGGAAAAGACGCTGGAACGCGAGGGCATCTGGCGGGCGCAGACGCCGCAAATGTTTCGCTACGGTATGCTCGTCGCGGCGCTTGAACGCATGCCCGAGGCCACCGATGAGTCGCAAGCCATCGAGGCGCTCGGTCATCAGCCGAGGCTGGTGAGCGGAGATAGCGCGAATCTGAAAGTAACCTACGCAACGGATCTGAAGCTGGCGCGAATGCTGCTGAAGGAGGAGTTAGCGTGAAACAAGCGACGCATGCGATTCATGGTTTGCGCATCGGGCACGGCTTTGATGTCCATCAGTTGGTCGTCGGACGAAAATGCATCGTCGGCGGTGTGGACATCGCCTTTGAGCGTGGATTGCTGGGGCATTCAGACGCTGACGTACTGTTGCACGCAATTTGCGATGCATTGCTGGGCGCGGCGGCGCTCGGCGATATCGGCAGACATTTTCCCGATACCGACGCACGCTTCAAGGGTATCGATAGCCGCGCGTTGCTGAAGCACGTTGGCGCGTTGATTGCGGAACGCGGTTACGCCATCGGTAATATTGATGCAACCGTCATTGCGCAGGCGCCGAAAATGGCGCCGCATATTCCGCTGATGGTGCAGAACATTGCGGCTGATCTGGGTCTGGAGCTTGATCAGGTCAATGTGAAGGCGACGACAACCGAGAAGCTTGGCTTTACGGGAAGAGGCGAAGGCATTGCCGCGGAAGCGGTGTGCATCATTTGCAAACTCTAGCACTGGTGAGGCTCGCGGAAGACAATGTCTTGTAGAGCCGCGCCAGTGCTTGACTTTACACTACGAGTTGGTTTTGCCGCCCTGCGTGCCGGGGCGATCGTTGCCGACTCCCGCCAGCTGGCTCATGATGCGCCGCGCGATCTGATTCAACGGCGCAATGGCGTCGACGGCGCCGATCTCGATGGCTTCCTTGGGCATGCCAAAAACGATTGAACTGGCTTCGTCCTGGGCGATCGTAAACGCGCCCTTTTTTTTCATCGCAAGCAGGCCGACGGCACCATCCTTTCCCATGCCGGTCAAGATGGCGCCGACGGCATCGGGTCCGGCGAATTCGGCGGCAGAATTGAACAGCACATCGACGGACGGACGATGCAGGTTGACCGGGGCATCCTGCGCAAGCTTGATGCCGTAACCGCGCCCGCCATTGCGCTCCACCCGCAAGTGAAATCCGCCTGGCGCCACATAGGCATGACCAGGCAGGGCGGGTTCTTCATCTTCCGCTTCCTTTACGGTGATCTTGCACAGGCCGTCCAGGCGCTTGGCAAACAGTTTGGTGAAGGTGCCGGGCATGTGCTGCGCGATGAGGATCGGCGGGCAGTCATCCGGCATCGCCATCAGAATTTCCTTGAGCGCCTCGGCGCCACCGGTTGAGGCGCCAATCACAATGACCTTGCTTTGTGCCACGCCGGCATTGCCCAGCATCGGCAGGACCTCGTCGGCGTCACCCGCGGCGCGCGTGATGTCGAGCGGCTCGATCTTGTCGCGGGCGGCATAGGCACCGCGGATTTTCTCGACGATGAGTTGCGTGTAATCATCATCGGTGGTTTCGCCCGCGACCGGCTTGCCGACAAAATCAACCGCGCCCATCGCCAGGGCGCGAAACGCAATGTCGGATCCTTCCTGCGTGTGCGATGAAAGCATCACCACCGGCATCGGCCGCACCCGCATCAGGCGCTTCAGGAACGACAGGCCGTTCATGTTCGGCATTTCAATATCGAGCGTGAGGACGTCGGGATTCAGGCTACGAATCATTTCGCGCGCCACCAGCGGATCGGGCGCCGAGCCGACCACGGTCATGTCGGGTTGTTCGTTGATGATTTCCTTCAGGATATTTCGGATCAATGCCGAATCATCGATGACGAGAACTTTGATTTTCATGGTTGTCGCCTTTGGAAGCCTACTTGAACATTTCGACATCGCCGCCAACGACGACATTTCGCAGACGCATGTTGTATTCGCTTTCGCGTTCCACGATCGTGTGGTTGTGAAGTTCGCGAATTTTTTTGACCAGCACCCGGCCCGTAGCGGGAAAGTAATAGATCTTGCGCGGATGCACGCCCAGCATGTCCTCCGCGACCACGCGAATACCTTCGTTATGCAAGTATTCCATGACAAAGCTGGCATTGGATTCGCCGACATTGTTCATGGTGAAACCGCGCAATACATTGCCACCGCCAAAAACCTTGGCCTCCATTCTGTCGCGCCGCCCGCCCATCTTGATCATCTGGTTGATGAGGATCTCCATCGCGAAGGTGCCATAGCGGGCCGACATCGAGACGGGGCTGGCCGGATCCTTCTCGCTGCGCGGCAGCATGAAGTGATTCATGCCCCCGGTCCCAGCCTGCGGATCGCGAATGCACGCCGCCACGCATGAGCCTAGAACCGTCACCAGCACCATGTTCTTGTCCGTCGCAAAGTATTCACCCGGCAAAATCTTGGCTGCCTCCAGCCCGAACTTGTTGTCGAAGTAGCGGGTGGGGGCGTTTTCGGCAGGGACTGGATTGTGAACGTCACTCATATTGCCCATGTTGCTCAATTGACCAATTCGTAGACAGTCTTGCCGCGAATGCGAAACGTTTCGCGGCCGTTATAGAAGAAATTTTCCGAATGGCCGGCAAACAGCAGCCCATCCTTCCTCAATAGCGGCGCAAACCGGTCAAGAATCCTGGTCTGTGTTTCCTTGTTGAAATAGATCATGACATTGCGGCAAAAAATCGCCGCCAAGGGTGCCGAGGACGCCATTTCCCAGCCAGTCTCATGCAAATTGATTTGCCTGAATTCGACCATTCGCTGCACTTGCGGCCGTATGCGCACGAAGCCCGCCTGGTCGCCGGTGCCCTTGAGAAAAAACCGTTTCAGGCGTTGCGGCGTGAGTGTCGCCACTTTCTCCGCCGCGTAGACACCACGTTTCGCGCTTGCCAGCGCATCCGTATCGAGATCGGATGCGATGATACGTATCGGTGGCGCGTCGCTGCCGAATGCTTCGATCGCGGCCATGGCAATCGAATAGGGTTCTTCACCGGTCGAGCATGCGGCGCTCCATACCGTCAATGGTTGATCATGATGGAGTTTCTGCAAATGCTCGGCCAGGATCGTAAAGTGATGCGCTTCCCGGAAGAAGTACGTGAGATTGGTGGTGAGCGCATTGATGAACCGCACATGCTCTTCGCTGCCGGACGACTCGACGAAATCCAGATACTCGCGGAAGCTGGTGAATCCGAGTTGCCGCAATCGCTTGGCCAGCCGGCTGTACGCCATTGGCTTCTTGTTTTCGTTAAGAGATATTCCTGCGAAGTCAAAGATCATTCGCTTGAGGCGCGCGAAATCCGCGTCTGAAAAATCGAACACCTGAAACGCCGCCCCCATCGCGTCGCCGGGCAACGGGACCGACTCCCGCGCTGATTCATGCGCAGGGGTGACGATACCCGGTGGCGGTCGATTCATGCGCCATCCTCGGTGCCGGATTTCGTCGACAGATCACGCCACGCGGTGAGTATTTTTTTTGCGTCCTTCCAGAATAGCTGGCTGCGTTCCACGCCGACCGACATTGCCAGGCGGTTCGTCACGGATTTCGACGTGAAGGCAAGTTCGCGCAGATTTTTTGCCTCAAGCAGCTCGGCGCCGAGCAAATCAACCTCGTCGCTCGCCGTGTTTTCCAGCCTCAGCAGCAACTGCATTTTAGCTGCCACCAAGGGTGGGAGATCCTGTGCCTTGGCGCGATGCCCGGGGGAGACCGGCGTGGTGGCGCTGTCAACCGCCGGGGTGCGGCCGTTGCCGGACGGATCAATCACCGCGATGAGTTCCCGCTCAATCAGTTGGCGAATCTGCGATTCCAGCAATTCACTCAGGCTGCCGGCGCGTTCCAGCAGTCGGCCGAAAGAAAGATTGCCGTCGATGAGAAACAATACCGATCGCAGTTTCGGCGTGATGTCGGACGTACGTGCGCGCATCTTGGTAATTCCCGCTTCGGTGCGCGTAAGGATGCTGTCGAAATGCAATACTCTATCGGCCATCGGTCACCTCAACAGCCGTGCCTACAGTGGAGAATTCGCGCGCCACGGAATGTGCGACGCTGATGAGATAAGTGGCGTCGAGAATGAGCGCGACGCGGCCGTCACCCAGAATGGTCGCGCCCGACACACCCTTGACCCGGCGGAAATTGGCTTCAATGCTCTTCAGCACGACCTGGTGCTGGCCCAGCAGTTCGTCGGCGCGAATCGCTGCACGCCTGTCATCCACTTCCAGCACGACCAGGAAGTCGCTTGCATTCGGATCGCGCGCGGGCAAATTGAACAATTCAGGCAGCGAAGTGATCGGAATATATTCTTCTCTCATCCGTACGACATCATTGCCATTCACCGTCTTTATGTCGGACATCGATGACTGAAGTGATTGAGCGATATTGGCCAGCGGCAGAATGTATGTTTCGCCGGATACCGATATCGACATTCCCTCAGAATCGCAAGAGTGAGGGAAGACGAATGGTCATGCTGGTGCCCCGGCCGGAAATGGATTCGATCTCGATTTTCCCGCCCAGCAAATGCACGTTTTGCCAGACCACGTCCATTCCCACGCCGCGCCCCGAAACATTGGTGACCGCAGCGGCGGTGGAAAATCCGGGTGTGAAAATCAGCTGCCAGACTTCTTCATCCTCCCAGGTATCGCCGCCATCCAGGCCCAGCTCGCGCGCCTTCGCAAGAATGCGCTCGCGGCTCAGCCCGGCACCGTCATCGGTTACGGTAATCACAATGTTGCCGCCCTGGTGCGATGCCGCGACCGTAAGCAGTCCGATCGGGTGTTTGCCAAGATTGGCGCGTTCCTCGGGCGACTCGATGCCGTGATCGATTGCGTTTCGGACCAAATGCGTCAGCGGGTCCACAATTTTCTCAATCACACTCTTGTCCAGCTCGGTATCTTCGCCGAGCAATTGAAGTTCGACCTCTTTCCCAAGTTTTTCGGCGAGATCGCGCGTCAATCGCGGCAGGCGGCTGAATACAAAACTGATGGGCAACATGCGTATCGCCAAAATGGCACCCTGCAGTTCGCGGGTGTTGCGTTGCAGCTGCGCGAGGCCGACGCCGAGGCGTGTTTGCGCTTCCGGGTCGATTCCTTCCGCGGATTGCGTCAGCATCGCTTCGGCGATCACCAATTCGCCGACGAGGTTGATCAGCTGATCGACTTTGTCCACATTGACGCGAATCGAACTGGCATCAACCAGGGATGCGAGTTGAATGTCGGAATCGGCGGCATGCAGTCCTGCCGCTTGCATGGCTGGAATCCCCCGGGCTTCATGACTGGTGATGTCGAAGAACCCGTAGCCTCCATCGCGATCGTCGTCGCGGGATGCGGCTGCCTTGGCTCGCGTTCCGCGTCGCTCGTAAGCGCTTATGTGAATGGCATCAGCGGGCACGAGGAATTCCAGGCTTTCGCGGAGCTCGTCGTCGTCAATGTCGGTATTGAGATTGAATGAGTAGGAAAGCAGCCGCTCGTCGATGCTCTGGGTCGCGATGTCCGTAACTACGCCAAGGCCGCCGATGTCTGCATTAAGCGCGGTGAGCGCATCGGGCTCCCCGTATGCGCTTTTTTCCAGATGAATGCAGATATGGAAACGCGGAGGCGCCGGTGCCTCTGGCTCTTCAACGGCCGGTAGGTCCAGCAGAATCTCTTCTGATACGGCAAGCAGTGCCTCGCGCAGCGATTGCATCGACGGCAGATCTGGTACCGCTTTCTGCTCCAGTGAATGCAGGTGTTTTCGCATTACGTCGCTGGCACCCAGGAAAACGTTGACCATTGGTCTAGTCAGGGAAATCTTGCCTTTGCGTACGCGGTCGAGAATGGTCTCGAAATCATGCGTGAATTCGGACAAGGCCATGTGTCCAAATGCGGCCGCGCCACCCTTGACGGAATGGACCGCGCGAAATATTGCGTTAAGCGACTCGGCGTCTGGCGCGCGCAGGTTGACCGCCACCAGCAGCGACTCAAGCGCGCTGATGTGTTCGTGCGCTTCTTCGAAGAAGGCCTTCGCGAATCGGGACAGGTCAAGGGCCATTGCGTTGGAGCCTACGCCGGTGTTTGCGCAAATACCCTTTTCAGCATTTCCAGCAATTTGTCCGGGTCAAAGGGTTTTACCATCCAGCCTGTTGCGCCAGCCTCGCGTCCCTGCTGCTTCAGTTCTTGCGATGACTCGGTGGTGAGCATCATGATCGGCACTTTCCTGTAGTTGGGTAGTCCCCGCAGGGCCTTGATAAACGCGATGCCATCCATCTTTGGCATGTTCTGATCGGTCAGCACCAGGTCGGCCTGATGCGCCCTGGCGAATGCCAGGCCCTGTTCTGCGTCTTCAGCTTCGATGACCTTGTAGCCATTGCTGGCCAACACATAAGCCAGCATTTGACGAATGGACGGGGAATCATCGACGGTAAGGATAGTCTTCATGATCGCTCTATAAAAGGAAAGGCTTTGGCCGGAATATTCAATTGAAAGTACGTTAGAACAACTCGATTTCCCCCGACGCGAGGTGGGCATTGTCGACCGGTTTGTGAAGCGAGATGTCGAGCGCTGCCAAGTTGTCGTTGGCTTGTTCGACAAGGCGCGCAAGCTTCGCGGTCGCGTCGTCCTGCATGCCGCCGGGCTGAAGCGCTTCAACGGCCAGATTTACTTCGTTCAGCAGGGAGGCGAGGCGGGTCTGCGCGTGCGCAAGCAACTGGTCGGAGATGTCCTGAAATTGCAACGCCGCAAATGCCTCGCGCTTCGAAGGATTCATCACCGCCACGACATCCTGCGCGCGCATTGCCGTGAATGCGGGCATCAACCGGTCGATGGCGTCCTTGAGAATGGCGCGTGTTTCGCCGATCTCCATGTGCGCCGAGTTGACTTGCGAAGACAATCGCGTCGCCAATTCGTGCATCGCCAGCAACGATGCATAGGATGGACTGCCATTTTGGCTGGCAACGGTCATGCAGCCGCCTGCTCGACGAGCTCCATCTCCGCACTCGACATCAGTCGTTCAATATCGAGCAGGATCAGCAGGCGATCATCGACCGTCGCAAGTCCGGTGAGAAACTGCGTGTCAAGCGTGCCAAATTCCGGCGCTGGATGGATATCAGCTTCCGCCAGCGAGATCACGTCGGACACGCCGTCGACTACTATGCCAATCACCCGCTTGCCGATGTTGAGGATGATCACCGCGGTCAGTTCGTTGAACACCGGTTCGCCGAGCTGAAATTTGAGGCGCATATCGACAATGGGGACGATAACGCCGCGCAAATTGATGACGCCCTTGATAAAGGCCGGTGTATTGGCGATTCGCGTCACGGCCTCATAACTGCGAATTTCCTGCACCTTGAGGATATCGATGGCATATTCCTCGGTGCCCAGGGTAAACGTCAACAGTTCCACCATCTTTATCAATACATCGGGGGCGCCGGATCTTGATCGGGAAAGTGATTTCATGTTCATCGTCGAGAAATTGTCTGTTTTGCCGTCTGGATACGGTCTGGTCAGGATGTAGTTCGTCCAGTAAACATCGTCAAGCCTGCAAACGTCAACACTGGTGCGGACATGGTCAAGAAACCGGGTTCACCTGCCAGAGCATGACTCTAACATGTGAGTATCGCCAAACCGATCTGGACAACTTTCGGCGGGATCGGCAGCGCCACCCTGACTATTGATCGGTGGGTCGAATTTCCGCTCGGTTCGAAGTACGGCTAAACTACAAAATGTCCTGCTGAGGCACGCAAGATGCGTTCGCGTCCGATGTGGATACTTTGACCGAATTTCATGGGTCGGCAAACAAGCATAACAATCTGAGAGGCTTCTTGTGAATAGTTCCTTCAAGGACCGGCGCCGGGCATGCGTTTTCGCCGCGGCAATGATCGCGTTGTTCCAGTTGGCGCAACCGGCGTGGTCGCAAGCGGAAGGCCCGTTCTATGTTCATCCCGCGAAAGCGGGGGACACGTTGATCCACCTCGCCAATCGATACCTGATCAAATCGAATGATTGGCAATCGCTGCAAAAACTCAACAAGATCGCGGATCCGCAACGCATTCGGCCCGGTACGGCAATCAGGATTCCGCTTGTTGCCATGAAGACCGATCCGGCTCCGTTGAACGTTGTCTCGGTTGAGGGGCCGGCGGAATCGGCCGGCGGCAAGCTTGTCGTTGGCAGTACCATCGGCGAAGGCCAGAGTATCAAGACCGGGGACAATGGCTTTGTCACCCTCAGATTGGCGGACGGCTCGACCATCGTCGTCCAATCGAAATCACAGGTGAGGATGGAGATCGCACGAACCATTGCCAATACATCGGGTGTCCCGGTCACGCGCGCGCATCTTGAATCCGGGCGCCTTGAAGCCAAGGTGGAAAAACGATCCGGTCCGGCGGCAAGATTTGAGGTCACCACGCCGACTTCAAACATGGGCGTGCGCGGAACGCAATTCCGCGCGAGCAGCGACGACAGCGGAAAGACATCGCGCGGCGAGGTAGTCGAAGGAACGGTGTATGTCGCGGACGCGACGGCGGTAAATAGCCTGGACGTTTCCGCCGGTTTTGGTACCGTGGTCGAGCAGGGTAGAGCGCCCGTCCCACCGGTAAAGCTGCTGGTCGCGCCAGACCTTTCCGGCGTACCACGACTGCAGGAGCGACTTACGCTTCGCTTCAAGTTTGCCGAAAGTTCCGGTGCAAACAGCTACCGAGCGCAAATTGCGGCCAATGACACTTTCACCGCTCTGCGCGCCGAGGGCATTTTCAAGACGGCCGAAGCCAAGTTTGGCGATCTCGCCGATGGGCAATACTTTCTGCGCGTTCGCGCGATCGACAGCCTCGGCATTGAAGGCGCCGATGCGGTCGTTCCATTCCGCCTGAAAGCCCGGCCGGAGCCACCCTTTGCCTCCGCGCCGCAAAACAAAGCCAGGTTCTCCGGTGAAAAGGTCGAATTCAGTTGGGCGACGTCCACCGACGCTGCGACTTACCGTTTCCAGATTGCTCGTGATCCGGCCTTTACGACATTGGTGGCTGACGAAAAATCTGTCCGTGGCAGCAGTTTCGCGCTGGCCGCAAAGCTCAATCCCGGCGATTATTTCTGGCGGGCGGCAAGTATTCGTGCAGATGGCGATGCCGGTCCTTTTGGCGACGTCCAATCGTTTACGTTGAAACCGATTCCCGCCGCGCCCAATCCGCCAAAAGAAGAAGGCGGCCGCGTCGGATTTTCGTGGGGCGGGGAATCAGGACAGAAATTTGACTTTCAGCTTGCGCGCGATATCGCGTTCAAGGATCTGGTGATGGAACGAAGGCTGGACAAACCGGAGATCACCATCGAAAAGCCAAGTGCGGCTGGCATTTATTACATGCGCTACCGCGCAATTGACCCGGATGGGTTTATCGCGCCGTTCAGCAGTGCGCAAAGCTTCGAGGTAAAGACCAATCATTGGCTGTCACTGCTATTGTTCGTGCCTTTCCTGCTTTAGCGGCATCTTGGTGCGAAATCGATCGAACCCGGCGCCAGTGTGGCTGCCGTTCATCGTGCTGGGTGCGGCCGTCCTGATTGTGTCCAGCGCTGCAATCGTGATTCGCATCGCGCAGGCAGAGGGGGTGGCTTCCCTTGGCATCGCAGCATGGCGGCTCTCGCTGGCCGCCGCCGTGTTGTGGCCGCTGGTCTGGAGCCGGAATCATGCGCAAGTCAAGGCGCTTTCCGCCAATGAATGGCTGTTAGGCGGCCTTTCAGGCGTTTTCCTGGCCCTGCATTTCGCGACGTGGATTTCTTCGTTGGGCTATACCTCGGTCGCAAGCAGTCTGGCGCTGGTCAGCACCAATCCGGCGTGGATTGCCCTGGCGTCATGGCTGGTTTTCCGTGAAAAATTGAGTGGTTGGCTTGTTCTTGGCATTGCCGCGGCCATAGGCGGAAGTGCGCTGATTTTCTTGTCCGATGCGCAATTGGCTCCCACGTCGCCCGGTAGCAATGCCTTGCTGGGCAATATTCTCGCCGTCATTGGCTCGCTCACGGTATGTGGCTATTTGTTGATTGGCCGTAAACTTCGTAAAACCGTGCCGCTCCTTCCTTATATCTGGCTGGTGTATTCCAGCGCGGCAATCGTGTTGATGATCACGGCACTCGCCGCTGGTGCATCCTTGACCGGCTATTCCACGACGGCGTGGATCTGCCTGTTCGTATTGGCATTGGGTCCCCAATTGCTGGGACACAGCGCGTTCAACTGGGCGTTAAAGCACGTCTCCGCCACATTTATTGCCATCGCAATTCTGGGTGAGCCGATTGGGTCGGCGTTGCTGGCGTGGCTCATATTCGGCGAAACATTTGCGCCGCTGCAGATGGCCGGATTTTGTTTGTTGCTGGCGGGGATTTATCTCGCGTCGCGGGGTGAAAAGTCCTCCTGAAAGCTGCTCACCGGCTGGCCGGTTGCGGTGATCGTCGCAACCGTCGCTTATAATCTCTCCTCCTGCAAATTTACACGCGCCTACCGGGCGCTCCCCCTTGACCCCAATCGACATCATCATCCCGGTTTACCGCGGTGTGGCTGAAACGCGGGCTTGCATCGAAAGCGTGCTTGCTGCCAGCAACATCCATCCGGTGGAAATCGTCGTGGTCGATGACGCGAGCCCGCAAGCGGAAATTGCGGAATATCTCGACGAACTTGCCAATTCGCACCGGATCAATCTCTTGCGAAACGAGATCAACCGCGGGTTTGTCGCATCGGTGAATCGGGGTATGTCGCTGCATGCTGATCGCGACGTCGTTCTGCTGAACAGTGACACCGAAGTTGCGGACGGCTGGCTTGACCGGCTTGCCGTTTGCGCTTCCTTGCGCACGGACGCGGCAAGTATTTCGCCGTTCTCGAACAACGCCACACTCTGCAGCTATCCGCAAGTTGGCCACGCAAACTTGCTGCCATCGAACATGAGGCTCGGTTCGCTGGATCGACTGATTTCAGTGGTTAACGCGGGTAAAACTGTTGAGTTGCCGACGACAGTTGGCTTCTGTATGTTCCTTCGGCGCCAAGTCTTGAATGAAATTGGATTTTTCGACGAAGCCGCGTTCGGCCGCGGGTATGGCGAGGAAAATGACTGGTGCCTGCGTGCGGCAGCAAATGGGCATACGCATCTGCTTTGCGCCGATACGTTCGTCTTTCATCGCGGCGAGGTGTCGTTTGCGCAATCGGCGTCAATGGCGAAAGAACGGGCACAAACGATCATTGATGATCGATATCCCCGCTACCGCGAGGAAGTTGCCCGCTACTTCAATGACGACCCCGCGCGGCCCTTCCGCAGAGCGATCGACATTGCGCGCCTCTTTGAATCACCTCTCCCCAACCTGCTGTTCGTGACCCACAACTGGGGCGGCGGCACGGAGCAGCACGTCCTCGATTTGATCGAGCTCATCGATGGCCGCGCCAACGTGATGGTCATGCGGCCGCGCTCCGTCCATTCGCTCTCAATCAGCTGGGTCTCGGGGAACGTGAATCGCGAGGAGTTTGTCGCCCATTTCAATGTGCCGGACGATCAGGAAGCCATGTTGCGCTTCTTGAGCGGCATCGGTGTCGCACGCGTACACCTGCATCACATTCATGGCCACGCGCCGGAAGTCTTGAACCTGGCTGAGCAACTGGACGTTCCGCTCGATGTCACGCTGCATGATTATTTTCCGCTGACGCCGCTATATCACCTTGGCCACGGTGCAACCGTGCCTGAAAATAATGTGGCGCATGCATGGAACTGGTCGCTCGACCAGTGGCGTTCGCGGATGCGCGCGTTCCTTGCCTCGGCTTCGCGCGTGATTAGTCCGTCGAAAGACCTGGCGGATCGAGTCGTTGCGTTCTACCCGGAAATCAGGGTTGACGTATGGCCGCATCCCGAACGATTCGAATACCCGGAGTTGATTCCGGCAAAGATCCTGCTTCTAGGTGGAGTGACGAAGGATAAAGGCCAGGAGGTGGCTCGCGCGTGCGCAGAGGATGCCCACACACGCAAACTGCCATTATTTTTTCGGGTGTTGGGACACACGGAAGACCCTTTGCCGGTGTATCCAGAATTGCCACTCACCGTCAGCGGGAGCTATCGGGGCATTGACCTCGACTTCCTGATCGCACTTGAGCGCGCCGATGCAGTCATGTTCCCCGCGCAGATCCCGGAGAGTTACTCGTACACTTTGAGCGCGGCAATCCGCAGTGGACTGCCGATCCTCGCATCGCGGCTTGGCGCATTTCCGGAGCGCCTGGCGAAATATCCAAAGGCAAAGTTGCTCGAATGGAACGCATCGCCACGCGAGTGGAACGAGGCGTTACTCGGCCTGGTCGCGGTGCATCCTGCGTCTCGGGCAGCGATTGAGGAGGGCAGTGCAATTTATCGCGACAGGTATCTTGCCCCCATTGCGAATGGCAAGCCGGGTCAAGCGGCACCGGCGCTGCCGTCGCGTCACTATTTTCCATCGCGCGAACTGCCGCGTGACCGGGAGCTATTGCTGGCGGAGCTTTATGCCGGTGGAATCTTGTGCGGGCATGGACCGGCAAGAAAAGAACTCGAGAATCGCATCGGCAAGTTCGATGACGCACTGAAAATGGCGCGCGAATCCGCCGATGCGGCGCATGAAGCGGCCAAAGCGGCCGGGCGGCACTGCGACGAAAGCGCTGCCCACTTTCAAGCCGCCTATGCCGAGCAGGAAAAAGCAGCGCTGGCCGCGCATGCCGAATTGAGAAGAATTGTCGAAAGTACGACTTGGCGCATGACGAAGCCATTGCGCAAGGCGGCGCAGTTGTTGAAGTCTGCCGTACGCGGAATTGCGACGTGCCTGGCGGGGAGCACGCTCGATACCAAGGTATGCCGCGACCGCCGCAAGTATCCTGAGACAACAAGGGGTACATGCGCTGGGACGGGAGATTCGCCGCAAGCTCGTGCGATCCGAAATGCCAATTGAAATGCCGGTACGCAGTTTTGCCATCGAGGTCGAATTGGCGCCGTTGGTTGTACCGTCGAGCGAAACTCCGCGCTGGTCAATCATCATTCCCGTGTATGGCCAGCATAACCTGACGTATACCTGCTTGAAGAGCATTGCGGACACCTGTGCGGGTAATGCAATCGAGGTCATCGTCGCCGATGATTGCTCGCCCGAGCCCGCCAGCGCTGCGCTGTCGATGGTCACCGGCGTGCGATTTATCCAAAACGAAAAAATATCGGATTCCTGCACAACTGTAACGAAGCGGCCAAGAACGCCCGGGGCGAATTCATCATATTGCTCAACAACGACACCATTGTTACCGGTGATTGGCTCAATGCGATGACGACCGTATTTGCCGATGATGCCAAGGCGGGGCTGGTCGGCGTTAAGCTATTGTTCGCCGACGGAAAATTGCAGGAAGCCGGTGGAATCGTGTGGCGCGATGGATCGGCGTCGAATTACGGGCGCGGCCAGGATCCGCGTTGTCCGGAATTCAACTACCGCCGCGAAGTCGATTATTGCTCGGGCGCGTGCATCATGATCCCGACGAAATTGTGGCACCAGCTCGGTGGTTTCGACGAGCGTTTCGCCCCCGCATACTATGAAGACACGGATCTCGCGTTTCGAGTGCGCGAAGCCGGTTATCGTGTGATCTACCAGCCGCATGCCGAGGTGGTGCACTTTGAAGGCCAATCGTCGGGGACTGACCTTACGCAAGGCGTGAAGCGCCACCAGGTCATCAATCAGAAAACCTTCGAGGAACGTTGGCGATCAACGTTGGCACGACATCGGTCGCACGGAATTTCTCCCCAATTGGAACGTGATCGCGGTGCGTTGCGCCGGGTACTCGTAATCGACAACTGCCTCGTGATGCCGGACCGGGATGCCGGTTCACTTCGGATGTACGAAATGCTCAAGGCCATGCGCGAGATGGGGTGCCGCGTGAGCTTTGTCGCTGACAACGGACAACATCAGGAAAACTACGTGCGCCTGACGCAATCGCTCGGCGTGGAAGTGTTGCATGCGCCGTTCGTCTCCCCGCTTAGCACGGCGATTACGCGCTACGCTCCCGATTTTGACGTCGTGATTCTTTCGCGCGCGACGGTGGCGGTGAAGTATATCGACATCGTGCGGCAGCACATGCCCAATGCCAAGCTGATTTTCGACACGGTGGACTTGCACTTTTTACGCTTGCAACGTGAAGCGGAACTTTCGGGGACCGCCGCGTCGATGGCTGCCGCGGAAGAGATGAAGAAATCGGAGCTGGAGCTGATCGCAAAATCCGATATCACGCTGGTGGTGAGTACCTTCGAGCGCGGTTTACTTGAAACCGTGGCGCCACGTGCACAGATCCACATTCTTTCCACCATTCATGAGCCTGCGCCGGGTCCGAAACCGTTCGCGCAACGAAACGGCGCCCTATTTATCGGCGGATTCCGTCATGCTCCAAACGTTGACGCAATGCTCTGGTATGCCTCCGAAGTGCTACCCATCCTCCGCGAGCGCGGCGCAAACATTCGTACGACGGTGATCGGCTCGGACGTACCCGACGCCATACTCAAATTTGCGGCCGACGACTTCGTGATCGCCGGTTTTGTTCCCGATATCGAACCGTTGTTCAATGACGCGCGTGTCGCGATCGCGCCGCTCCGGTTTGGCGCAGGCGTGAAAGGCAAGGTAAATCTGTCCATGCAATTTGGGGTTCCCGTGGTGGCGACCGCTTGTGCGGTCGAAGGGATGAACCTGGTCGCCGGAAAAGACGTGCTCGTCGGCGACGATGCCGCCGCGTTCGCAAACGCGATTGTTCAACTGTATGACGACGAGCATCTTTGGTCGCAGTTGCGCGCGGGCGGCCTGGATAACATCAGGCACTGGTTCTCGCGCGACCATGCCTGCCGTGTATTGAAGCACGTACTGGATCTCTAACCTTCACGGTGGAAAGCGCAATTCTCTTGGGTTATGAACCGCAGTTTCCCGGCCACTACCAGCCGCGCGTCCCGAAAGACGACCGCTATTACGACCTGTCCCAGCTTGAGACCATCAAGTGGCAGGTGGAACTCGCCAAATCTCACGGGCTATATGGCTTCTGCCACTACCACTATTGGTTCGAAGGCAAGCAGCTACTCGAAACGCCAACCAACCTGATGTTGGCAAACAAAGACGTCGATTTTCCGTTCTGCCTCGCCTGGGCCAACGAAACCTGGTCGCGGCGGTGGGACGGACGGGAGCAGGATATTCTTCAGGCACAAACCCACCGTCCGGATCCGGCCGCGTGGGAAAAGCACTTCGAATATCTCTACCGCGCATGGAGCGACCCGCGGGCGATTCGCATCGACGGCAAGCCGGTCTTCATGATTTATCGCCCGCATTTGGTGACCAAACTCGGTGAAATGCTGGCGTATTGGACACGGCGGGCCAAAGAGCAAGGCTTGCCGGGTTTGTTTTTTGTGGCGATGAAGCAATACGAATATCCGAAGCCGGAACTACTCAGGCATTTCGATGGATCGATGCATTTCCAGCCTTTCGAGGCAATGGCCTCGCCGGACTTTCGACCGTTACCCCAGAAGGAACAACAAATACCTGCCCCGACCGGGATTGCCTCTCCGGAATTTGTCGATCCACCGATCACCGAGCCAGGCTTACTCAGGAGGCAATGGAGGAAGTTACCGATATCGTTTCGATTGGCGGCGCACAGGCTGAAGTGGTATTTGACCCATGCGCTGATGGTGCTACCAAAGCGGGTATTCGCCATGCTTTCAAAATCTGTCCAGGCACGTGTCCTGGCGCTGCGATCCCGGCGAGAACCCTCCCTGGTCATCTGGGACTACGACTCGATGTGGAATCAAATCATCAAGGTAGAACAGGATCATGGCCTCACGACGTTTCCCGGCGCATTTGTGGATTGGGATAACACGCCGCGCTACGGCAAGCGTGCGCGCTTGTTCAAAGGGGCAACGCCCGATCGGTTTCGCTATTGGTTCAACAAACTGGTACAGGTGACCGCGAGCCGCCCGGTGAACGAACGCATCATCTTCCTGAATGCGTGGAATGAGTGGGCGGAGGGAACCTACCTCGAGCCGGATGAACGGTATGGCAAGCAATATCTGGAGATCGTGCGCGATGCTTTGGACGCACAGGTCAAAGCGAGTTCGACGGACTGAACCGTCCCGCGTGCGCAGTAGCAGACCTCGCTGATTTGCCGGGCGTGAAAAGCCGAGTGCGCCGTCCTTGATATCCGATCAATGCGGCGCACAGTCACAATCTTCCGCGAAGTAGTCAAACACAAGAGCTGGCGCGGCGTTCAGGTCATAAATGCCAGAGAAACCGCACCAATGCTGGTGTTCCCAATGTTCTGTTGCTGGTGCAATGCGTCGCGCCTTACGGAAGAACCAATCCCGATCGCGACTTCACGATTGCCACATCCTTGTCGTCGACGACACCGTCGGCGTTCAAATCAAACGCGGCACCGATCGCGCCAACGGGTGCTGCCAGCCGGGCCTTTACACCGCTGATATCCGCAGCGGTCACCGCATGGGTACTGTTCACGTCACCCAGCAGGAATCCGAGCGACACTGACGAGTTGACACTGCCGTTGACGCCGGTCGCAGAAACGGTGATGCGTCCGCCAACCGGCGCCTGAGGCAGGTTCACGCGGATTTCATTGCCAGCCAGCACCGGTGCGCCGAGTATGACCGGCATGCCGCCCGCATCGACGGCTGTGATGCTGCCGAGGGCGGTGACAGGTGCATTGAAGATGAAGATGATGTCGAAGCCGCCAAAGACCGTGCGTGGCTCCACAGAGACGGTGCCGCTGATCGGCGCGCCGATTGACAACGGCCGATCAAATGATGGCGCGCCAAGATGCTTCTTGCGCGACTGCGCGGCCAGCAGGGCCAGCGGCGCGCTTGCTGCCAATCGTTTCGTGATCGCCATACTTGGTGCGGCGCCTGCGGCATCCAAATTTCCGGCGATAAACAGATTTCCGCTGCTATCAGGTAACACTGCGTAGCTCGCTGTACTTTCAAACCGTGTCCCATCTTGTATTCGCCACAGCTCCGCACCTGCCGCATCGTATTTGATCGTGAGTTGGGTATCCCCGACGAGCGTGGAATGGCTGCTGCGACCGGTGATGTAGGTGCTGCCGACCGCATCCACAGCCAGCGCGTACGCGTATTCCCGGTCATTGCCACTGGCATTGCTCATCGCGCGCCATTGTTCGCCGCCATCGCGATTGAGTTTGATGGTCACATAGTCCACGGCAATGCCACTGGACGATGCACCCGCGACGAAGACGTTACCGGCGGCATCGATTGCGATTGCTATGGGCGAGATGGCCGGTAGCGTCGTGCGCCAGACTTCGATGCCGTCGCTGTCGTACATCACCACGAAGGTAATGGTCGTGTAATCGGGCTGGGGAATTGCGCCGGTGAGATAGACATTACCGGCCGCGTCCATTGCCTGCGCGAAAAAATAGTCAATATTTCCGACGCCATTCATCTTGCGCCACAACTCATCGCCGGCGGAGTTGTATTTGACTGTCAATATTTGCGATGTAACACCTTGCGTCAGCCGGCCGCAGACCGCAATGTTTTCGCTGGAATCCATCGCGAGCGACTCCGGCCCCGTTCCGTTCTGGCCGGCGATCGCGCGGCGCCACTGCTCGTTGCCGGAAGCATCGTATTTGATGGTAAGAAAATCGCTTCCGGCGGTGGTATCTACGCTGCCGGTAATGTAGGCATTCCCGTTGGCACTGACAACCAGCGCCGCCGCATGGTCGAAACCATTGTCCAAGCCATTGAGTGCTACACGCCATTGTTCGACGCCAGCGCCTGAATACTTGATCAGCAGGAAATCGGTGGTGCCGGAGACTTTGCCGGTCGTGGCGAGTACGAATACGTTGCCGCTCGCATCCAGGCCGAGGTCCACGGTGATGCCATCGCTTGTACCGATTGCGCGCCACTGCTCAATGCCGCTGGCGTCGTATTTGACAGTAATGATGTCGTATGTGGCGTTGACACGACCGGAAACATAGAAATTACCAGCGGCATCAGAGCGGATTGCACTCTTCGTTGCAAGTGTAGTTACCAGGCCGTCACGGGGACCTTCCCCCACACGCCATTGCTGTACGCCGCTCGCCAAAATTTTGACGGTGGAGAAATCTGAATTGACACCTATTCTCGGGCTCTGCCCGGTAACGTAGACGTTCCCACTTGTGTCGACGCCGAGCGAGTGCGCCAGGTGAAGCGGTTGGAGCGGGCCGCTCACGCTGTTGCGCCACTGTTCGACGCCCGCAGGGCTGTACTTTATTGTCAGGAAAAATCCGTTGTCAGGCGAAGTTTTGTTGGATGCCACATAAATATTGTCGTCAGTGTCCAACGCCATCGCGACCGGGGCGCTGTAGTCTGTTGGCGGGAGGCTAATTGTGCCGCGCCATTGCTCGGTACCGGTGGAATTGTATTTGACGGTGCATGTGACATTGCGTGTCCCATCAAAGCTGCTGCCCGTGACCACCACGTTACCGCCGGAATCTACGCCGACCGCGATCGCCGCGTCGTAGCCGTTCGCGGCGCCATTCATCGCGGCGCGCCACAATTCCGTGCCGGTGGAACTCAGTTTGATGGTGAGATAGTCAACGTTTCCGGCCAAGTTGGCGCTGGCACCGGTCACGAAGACATTGCCATCCGCGTCGGCAACGATGCTGTATGGAGTGTCGCTGCCACTTCCGGCCGTTGCAACACGCCATTGCTCCACGCCGTCCGTGTTGTACTTGACGGTAAAGTAGCCGCGGCCGCTGGCATCCTGCGCGAAACCGGTGACGATCACGTTGCCGGCCGTATCCATCGCGAGCCCGATGACGTCATTGAAGCTGTCGACCGAACGGGTCGCCGTACGGCGCCACTGTTCGATTCCGTTGCTGTTGTATTTGACCGTGAGATACGCGGACTTGAGGTTTGCGTCGCGGCTGCTACCCGCTACAAATAAATTGCCGGCTGCATCGACCTGAATGGCGCGTGCGAAGTCAGAATGACTACCGGCGCCATCCATCACCCGCGCGCCACTGCTCGACGCCGTTCGTCGTACTTCACCGTGAGATAGTCGATATTGTCGTATCCTGCGGCGTTGGTGCTTTGCCCGGTCACGTAACTGTTGCCCCCGCGTCGACCGCAATGGCCAGGGCAAAGTCGTCTTTGTTGGCGCTGCCGCGCGCAATGGCGCGCCACAACACCGTACCACTGGCGTCATGTTTGACGGTCAGATAATCGTAATCATTGCCGTTGAAACTCGACCCTGTGACGAGCACGTTGCCCATTGCGTCGATCGCGAGGGAGCGCCGCCCAAAATCGAGGTCCCCGGAACCGGGTTTGGCATCGGTGTCGGCGGAAGAATAAATAGTCGCACGCCATGCAATAGGCGGAACCTGCGCATGCGCGAAAACCGGGAAGGCAATCAGGAAGGCGGCAAGCACGAGCCGTATCGCGCGGCGGAAACAGGAGAGGGACATGGGCGCACCGCAGGCTTGCGCCATCGGCTTGTTGTTGATTGTGAGTGTTCGGAGTTTAACACCGAGCAATCTATGCCGAGTGCCTTTGATGACAGGCGACAATGAAACACAAGCACTGGCGCTGCATACAGGCCATAAAAGCCCGGAAAGCCTCGCCAGTGCTAGAGTTTATCGGTCGATCGCAGGCACACGTCGTGCATTACCTACGGGATCACGCGCCCCGATCGCGCCTTCGCTGCCGATATGTCCGTCTGATTGAAGACGCCGTCGGCATTGAGGTCGTAACGGAAATTCGACCCGCTGATGGTCTGCCCGCCATGCGCTTTCACCGCGCTGATGTCGCTCGAATTCACCGAGCGTGAATTGCTCACGTCGCCCACCAGGAAGCCCATCGACGCCTGCGAATTCAAGCTGCCGTTTACATTGCCCAGCGATACCGTGACGCGCTGGTTATCCGCAACACCGGTCAGCGTCACCACGACCTCGCTGCCGTTGATCGTGTGCGTAGCCGAGCCGGTGGTCACCGCGCTCGTGAGGACAGAATTCACCGTGTTGTTGAATCGGAACACGATCTGGTGGCCGGCGCCGATCAAGCGCGGCTCAACGGTGACCAAGCCACCGATCAGCGCGTTGGTGTCGATCTGGATTTCCTGAACGCCCGCGACCGGATGGTTCTTGCGTGACCACACGCTGTTGAGGGCGAGTGGGGCGACACCGGTTGGTGTCACGCCAAGCGCGCCTGACGCGACGCCAGGCCCGATGATGTTTGTGGCGGTCACCGTGCAGGAATAGCTCACGCCATTGGTAAGCGGACTGACTACGATCGGCGAGATCGTACCGACGCCAAGATTGCCACTACAGCTAACCGTGTATCCAGTGATAGGCGAGCCGCCGTCGGAAGCGGGAGGACTAAAGCTGACCGTCGCCTGACCGTTGCCGGGAACTGCGGAGTTGATCGTTGGTGCACCAGGTGCCGTTGCGGTGATATTGAATGTCGCCGTCACGTTGGTGATCGCGCTAATTGTGACGATGCAAGTGCCTGTACCGCTGCAGCCGCCGCCACTCCAGCCGATAAAGGTTGATCCAACTGATGGTGCAGCGGTGAGCGTGACCGGCGTGCCGAAGTTGAACGGGAATGTACAGGCTACGCCGCAGTTGATGCCGATGGGGGTGGAAGTCACTGTTCCAGTACCCGTACCAGACGGCACGATGTTGAGATTGAATTGCTGCAACGTGAACGTCGCCGCTACCGATGTGGCAGTGCTCACGGTGACAATGCACGTGCCATTGCCTGTGCAGCCTCCACCAGACCAGCCGGAAAAACTCGAACCCACCGCGGGCGAAGCGGTGAGAGTGACCAAAGTTCCCGCGGGAACGGTCTCCGTACGGTCGAGACCGCAGTTAATTCCCGTGCCGGTTATCGTGCCACTGCCGGCACCTGCTTTTGCGACAGTCAGAGTGACCGGTACAAAAGCCGGCAACGTCACATCATCAATCCATGCGGCATCCGATCCGCTGGTAAGAGACTCGTCCTTCTCATACGACCAAGTGAACGTATGATTTCCGGCGCCAACGGGTATGGAAACCTGAGTCCAAATCGAAATTTCTCCCGATGCACCGAATCCTGTATTACCAGTGCAATTTCCCATCGCGGCCTGTTGCGATCCATCTATCAGGAAGCGCAGGCAATCAAAATTGGCCTCACTTGAAACGTTGTAATAGAAACTCACCGTGCCCGCTTGAAAGTTCCCGCTCGTGCTGATTTGCGCCTTGTTTGTATTCACTTGCCCCGGCAATGCGGCATTGGGCATTGGCTCGGACTTGAGACTGCAGCCTCCGGTGCGTGCGCGGTCCGAGGTCACGGTCCAACCATAGGGCGTTGTCAACGGCCTCGTCCAGCCGATCGGTGTCAGGCAATCCGGCGGAAATGCTTCTGGCGGCAATATGTTCACGATAGTCGTTGATGGCATACCAATAAATGCGCCGAGGGAACCGCCTGGATTTGATAAGACAACACTAAATGCCTCTGCCGCTTCGACGATTCCATCATTGGCAATGGGGATGAGAAAAGTCTTGTTCGTCGTGTCACCATTGGCCCAGGTCAACGTTCCGCTGGTTGCTGTGTAATCGGATCCCGCTATCGCAGTTCCATCCTGGGTTGCATAGTTGACGGTGATCGATCCAGCCGAGCCACCCACCCGCTGCACCGACACCGTTATCGTTGTTGCATTTTCCGTTGTAGCAAAACTCGTCGCGGAGAATTGCACGGCACCTGGCGGTGTCGCGATGGTCTGCGTCTTGACGTTTTCCATTGCGACGCGCATGTTGTTCATCGACAATGCGTTGTCCTCCTGACCGGCAACGCCGCATGGCTGAGAGGCGCCGCCCGCGCGCGCGCATAAGAGAGCTGGATTAGAAAACTTCAGGGTCACCGGATTGAAGTAACTCATGATGGTGCCGATGTTGTTGACGACACTGGTCGCGCACACTGGCTGTGTGCTGCACCCGCCGGACGCTGCTGGGAGATTCGGATTGCACGTCAGCCCACCCTCGCAGTAGTAATGCCCAAAAGAATAAGAAAACGCACCCGCAGGCGGATTGGCGACGCCGCCCTTTTGATATGCCGCCGTCGCGCGATCATGCGCGTTGCCCATGTTGTGACCGAGTTCGTGAATTAAGACCGAATCGCAGCCCGCAGTGCAACCGGTGGTTACCGAGTACATGTAATTTACATTGGGCGTTCCGGAAGTGGTGAGCCACGCGATTCCATTGCCGCTATTGGTACCGCCATTTCGCAGGAACGCGACCATATCCGCGCCGTTGGCATTGCGGATGGTTTCGATATTGGAGAACACGCCCACGCCGCCTAAAACGCTATTTGTGACAACCGGGGATATTGCGTAGAGCGCGGTATCGCTACCACCGGCATCGGTGTAATTCACCATGGTGGCGTTGACCAACCGCAGCGTGATCGCGACTTCGCTGTCGGCGTACGCGGTATTCGCCGCAGTCACCAGGTTGTACAAGCGCGTCAGCAATCCCGAACCCAATTGGGCCGCCAACCCATTGGTGTACACGATCATCAAGTCGACGGTGTTTTGAGGCGATGGCTTGACGAGGGAAATGACCGGTTCGCCTGCCTGATCCGGCGCGCGCGCAAGCGCTGACGGCAAACCCGCATGCTTGGTCGCGGAATTGGCGTCATCGGGCACCCGCCGTGAATCATCGCCAAGATCGATATACGGAATGAATTTCTGTTCCTCCGTCATATCCACCAATAAATCCTGCCCATCCAACCCGGGAATGATCCGGTAATGGGTGTCAGGCGTACGAATCGAGCCAAACGCGCCGCCCGGCCCGGTGGTGATGATCACGCGATAGTCCTTGCCGTGCTCCTTCAGGTAACCCACCGAAGAACGTATCCCGCCGCCGTGATCTTCGACCCGGTCGAAGATGACCATATGGCGCGTGGCGTTGGGCAATATGAGTTCAAGCTCGTCGGCGTTTTTGAGGCTGCCGAGCGTCGCGCGACTCAGCATTACCGGCGCGGGTTTGCTCTTGATATCGAATTGCGAACGTACCGCTTTGGTGCCGTTCACGGGCGTCATGAAGGATGCGGCGGCGGAAGCGGTGCCCGCGCCCGTGAGGATTGCCAGCGACAACACCAGCGTTCTGAAACATCGATGGGCGATTGTTGTGTCCATGCGAAACCTTTGCAGTGTTGACGTTGGCCGCGCCGCTTTGCGAAGAATTGGTGCCCTGCATAACGGCCGATTGGTGATTCTAGCCGTACTCCCCACCGCAAAATAGTGAACTTCTCACATTCGCGGCCCTTCGCGGCGGGGCAAACAAGAGGGAAATTGGCCCGTTTTCCATCCGCAAATGGCAGCGAAACAGCGAATCGATGTAAAATGCCGGGCTGAATTAGCGATGCAGGCAAAGAATCGCCCGCACCCTGTTTTATACGGGCGCCGCAATCAAATCTTTAATGTTTCTCCGAAATTTCATAAAAAGTCCGGCTGATCCTTCGGTTGGCGGGCTTTTCTGGTGTATCACGCAAACGTCAGGCTAGAACCGTATGTTAGAAACCATCCGCAACGCGACCAAATCATGGATTGCCAAACTGATCCTGGCGCTTATCACCGTTCCCTTTGCCTTGTGGGGCGTTGAGTCATACGTCCGCCCCTCGGCCGGGCAGGACGCAGTCGCCACCGTTGGCGGTGAAAAAATCAGCAGCGCCGAATTCAACGAGGCGGTGCGCGGCCAGCTTGAACAATTCAAGCGCCAGTTCGGGCCGAGCATCGATGCCTCGATCATGGATAACCCGCAGATGCGCCAATCCATCCTCGATCAGTTGATCGACCAGCGCCTGTTTGCCAAGGCCTCCGCGGCCACCGGCGTGAAGGTGAGCGATGCCGCATTGCGCGATCGCATCGCCACCGAAGCGTCGTTCCAGGAAAATGGCAAGTTCGTGCCGGCGCGCTATGAAACGTACCTCAAGGCCAACGGCCAGACGGCGCCGATGTTCGAAGCGCAACTGCGCAGGGATCTGGAGCGCGCGCAATTTGCCAACAGCATTACCGCCACCGCCATTACACCCGCCACCAGCGTGGCCGGCTACCTGCTGGCTTCCGAGCAAACGCGTGAAATCGCGATGGTCAATGTGACGCCCGAGCAATTCACCGCGCAGGTGAAAGTCACGCCCGAGCAAGCCAAGGCGTATTACGAAACCCACCAGGCGGAATACGCGATTCCCGAACAAGTGAAGCCCGAGTACGTGGAGCTGTCCATCGAGGCGCTGGCGCCATCGGTGCAGGTAACGCCCGATGAAATCAAGGCGTTCTACGACACCAACAGTTCCCGCTATGTGCAAAAAGAAGAACGTAAGGCCAGCCACATCCTGATCAACGCACCGCCGACCGCCACCGATGCGGCGAAGAAAGAAGCCAAAGCCAAGGCGGATGACCTGTTCGCGCAGGTGAAAAAGAACATCAAGCTGTTCCCTGAGCTGGCGAAGAAAAATTCGCAGGACCCGGGCTCCGGCGCTGCCGGTGGCGACCTGGGCTTTTTTGGGCGCGGCATGATGGTGAAGCAATTTGACGAAGCGGTCTTCAAGGCGGCGAAGGGCGAATTGATGGGCCCGGTCCTGACCGATTTCGGCTATCACATCATCCTGCTGACGGATATCCGCCCGGAAAAAGGCAAGCCGCTCGCGGAAGCCACGCCGGAAATCGAAGGCGAGCTGAAAAAACAGAAAGCACAGCGCAAATTCGCCGAAGTCGCCGAAAAATTTACCAACGCCGCGTACGAACAATCGTCCAGCCTGAAAGCCGCGGCCGAAGTCGCCGGCCTCGCCATCCGGCAAGGCCCGTGGGTATCGAAGGGGCAGGGCGGATTGCCGCCGTTCAATAACCCGAAGCTGAGCGCCGCGCTGTTTTCCGAAGATATCGTGAAAAACAAGCGCAACACCGAAGCCATCGAAGCGTCATCCAATACGCTCATCGCGGCACGTATGCTTGAACACAAACCCGCGGGCATGCGGCCATTGGCGGAAGTCGAGAAGGCCATCATCGCCAAACTGACGCGCGATGAAGCCGGCAAACTGGCGAAGGCCGATGGTGAAGCCAAGCTGGCGGCACTGCGCGCGGGCAAACCGGTCGCGGACCTGAAGTGGCCGTCGCTGCTCGCGGTCAGCCGCGCGAATCCGGGTGGCCTGCCACCCCCGGTGATCGATGCCGCGATGAAACTCGAAGCCAAGACACTTCCCGCCTTCGCCGGTACCGATAATCCCGCCGGCGGATTCAGCCTCATTCAGGTCGCCAAGGTGATCGACGCCCCGATTGCCGATGAAGCCAAGCTCAAAGCCTCGCGCACGCGCCTCGCGCAAGCCATTTCCCAGCAGGAAATGATGTCGATGCTCGCGCAGATGCGGACGAAATCCGATGTGTCGATCAGCAAGGATGCACTGGAGAAGAAGGACCGGTAATTGCCGGCGCGTCATAAAAGTTGCGCGATGTTCCGCGCAAACGGGAAGGGCGGCCATGGCCGCCCTTTTTATTTGCATCTGGCACCCGCCAGTATTGCGCCACTATTTTGCAATTGCCCACCCTGCGTCGGGCTGTCGGGCGATAACTTTCGGTATGCGCGAGAATGTTGCTTAGGCTTTCATCCCAAACGCATCGCCCGGATTGCGCAATTCAGCAATGTCATCCAGTCGCGCTTTCACCAGAGGCATGAATTTCGGGTGCGTCAGGATATAGAACTGATTGTCGCGGATTGCCTGGAACGTCACGTCGGCTACATCGGCCGCGGTCAGTTTTCCGCTGCTGACCGCCTTCACGATCATCGCCTGCGCGGCCATCATCGAGGCACTCGGCGCGGAGGCGTTTTTCATTTCTTCCGGCCGTGACACATGCGATTTTGAAATGCCGGTGGGCGTGAATCCGGGGCACAACACCGAGGCATGAATGCGCGGCTCGGTCTTGGCCAAGTCGTGATACAGCGATTCGGACAGCGCCACCACCGCGTGTTTGCTGACGTTATACACGCCGAGCAAATGCGGCGAAATCAGCCCCGCGATCGATGAAACATTGACGATATGCCCTTCGTACGCGGGGTCTTTTTTGGCGCTTTCCAGCATCAGCGGCGTGAAGATGCGAACGCCGTGAATGACGCCCCACAGGTTTACGTTCAGCACCCATTCCCAATCCTTCACGGTGCTTTCCCACACCAGCCCGCCCGAACCGACGCCGGCGTTGTTGAACAGGCAATGCACGGCGCCGTAGGTATCCATTGCCAGTTTTGCGAGGGCTTCGATGTCTTCGGATTTTGCAACGTCGCCGGCCAACGCCACGGCGGTGGCGCCTTGTGCCTTCAGTTCCTGCAGCGTTTGCTGCAACGGGCCATCGCGCACATCGGCGAGCACCAGTTTCATGTTGAGCGCGGCGGCTTTATCCGCAAACGCACGTCCGAGGCCGCTCGCGGCGCCGGTGATGACGGCCACTTTCTGGTCAAAGGTTTTCAATGGAACTCCCTGTGAAAAATAATAAGACTCTAGTACTGGCGCGGATCGCAGGCCGAAGGTGTCCGGAAAAGCGCGCCGGATGGCGATCTACACCTGCTTCTTGGCGGATCGTCAATATCCCGTCAGTCCCGCGGCATCCCGCTCGCAATCACATTAAATCCGCAATCCACATACGTAATTTCTCCCGTCACCGCGCTTGCCAGATCACTCATCATGAATGCGGCGACGTTGCCGACTTCTTCCTGCGTCACGTTGCGCCGCAGCGGCGCTTGTTCCTCGAAGAAATGCAGCATCTTGCCGAAGCCGTTGATGCCGGCGGACGCTAACGTCTTGATCGGGCCGGCCGAGATCGCATTGGCGCGTATGCCCCTCGGGCCGAGGCTGGCGGCCAGATAGCGTGTCACGGCCTCGAGGCTCGCCTTGGCGGGCCCCATGGTGTTGTAGTGCGGCACCGCCCGATCCGCACCGAGGTATGACAAAGTCAGGATGGCGGCATTGCGGCCTTCCATCATCGGCAGCGCGGCCTTGGCCATCGCCGCATAGCTGTAGCTGGAAATATCGTGGGCAATGCGAAAACTTTCGCGCGACAGTCCATCGAGAAAATCGCCGGCAATCGCTTCGCGCGGCGCAAAGGCGATCGCGTGCACGAATCCGTCGAGGCCGTCCCAGTGCTTGCCGAGTTCAGCGAAACAGTTGGTGATCTCGTCGTCTTTGGATACGTCGCACGGCAAGATGATCTTGCCGTCGAAATCGGGTGCCAGTTTTTCCACGCGTTCGCGGATGCCTTCGCCCGCATAGGTGAAGGCGAGTTCGGCGCCTTCGCGTTTCATGGCCTTGGCGATGCCGTAAGCGATTGACCGGTTGGACAACAGCCCGGTAATCAGGATTTTTTTATTGGCAAGAAAGCCCATGAATTGAGATACCCCTATCGCTTATGCGCCTACCCCTTATGCGCGACCCCCACGGCGCTTACGCAACAATTGCGGAGGTGTTTCACCGTGCAGCCGCGTCGCGTTAACGCGCGTTACCTTCATTTTCGAGTGAGTTTCCCGGACAATGTCTGACACAATGGGCGGGCGGTGTTTGAGATATAGTTAGCGCGCTTTTTTTGATGTTTTCGTTGGATTGACCAAGAGGCAATATGCGTTTCAAACAATTGTGTCAGCTGCTGCTTTGCACTGGTCTGGCATTGCCGATCCTTGCCGCCGGGCAGGGCAACAAGCCAACGGACAACGGGCCCGATCCCGCCAAAGTGTTGCGTTACGCCTTTGAGGTTGCCGAGACCAGCTTTGATCCGCAAAAGGTCAGCGACGTCTATTCCAATATCGTCAACAACGGCATGTTTGACGCGCCGCTCGCGTACGACCATCTGGCCCGGCCCGCCAAACTTGTTCCGAATACGCTGGTGGCGATGCCGGAAATTTCGCCGGACTACCGAACCTTTACTCTCAGGGTCAGGCCGGGTATCTATTTCGACAATCACGAAGTGTTCGGCGGCAAGAAGCGCGAGCTAACGGCCGAGGATTACGTCTACAGCATCAAGCGCCTGTTCGATCCTAAGCTGTCCGCGCCGAATTTGTCGGAAGTGGAGGGCTATATTGTCGGTTCGGAAGAATTGCTGAAGCGCGTGCGCGCGGCAAACAAGATGGATTACGACACGCCGCTCGAGGGATTGCGCGCGCTGGATCGCTACACGCTTCAGATCAAATTGATTGAACCGAAACCGAACTGGATGTACCAACTGGCCAGTTGCCGCACCGCCTGCGCGGTGGCGCGAAGTGGTCGAGAAGTACGGCGACGACATCGGCGCGCATCCGGTCGGCACCGGCGCCTACCGGCTGACATCCTGGAAGCGCTCGTCAAAGATGGTGTTTGAACCGAACCCGAACTATCGCGAAGAATATTTTCGTGGCGAGCCCGCCGCGGACGACAATGCCGGCCAGGCGATCCTGGCAAGACTGAAAGGCCGCCGCCTGCCGATGATCGGCCGCTTTGAAATTTCGATCATCGAGGAGCGGCAGCCGCGCTGGATCTCGTTCATCAACAAGGAATTCGACCTGCTGTGGCGGATGCCCGAAGATATGCGAACCAGGCGGTGCCCAACCGGGAGCTGGCGCCCAACCTGGTCAAGGCCGGCATTCAGTCGGAGCTGGTGCCCGCGCTGGATCTGGCGTTCCTGTACTTCAACATGAAGGACCCGATCGTCGGCGGCTATGCGCCCGACAAGATCGCGCTGCGGCGGGCCATCTCGCTGGCCTATCGCTCGCAGGACGAGATCAACATCGTGCAAAAGGGCCTGGCGCTGCCGGCACATACGCCGTACAGCCCGGGCGTGGCCGGTTACGATCCCAATTTTCGCACCAGCGCCAGCGAATACAATCCGGCCAAGGCGCGTGCCTTGCTGGATATGCACGGCTACCTCGACCGTGACCGCGATGGCTATCCGCGAAATGCCGGACGGCTCGTCCGCTGGTGCTCAAAAGCAATTCGACGCCGACCGAAAAAGACCGCACCGTCGATGAACTGTGGCGGCGTTCGATGGACGAGATCGGCATCCGGATCGAGTTTCGCAAAGCCAAATGGCCGGACCTGCTCAAGGAATCGAACGCCGGCAAGCTGATGATGTGGTTCCTTGGCGGCTCGGCATCCGCACCCGATGCCGATACCTGGCTGCAATCGCTGTACGGCCCGAACTGCGGCTACAAGGGCAATCGCGCCTGTTTCCAGCTGAAGGAATACGACGCCGCCTTTGAGAAGGCCGAGCGGATGCCCGACAGTCCCGAGCGCACCAAGCTGTATCAGGAGATGTCCAAGCTGTTCGTTGCCTACGCGCCGTGGAAGCTCAACATGCACCGCATCATGACCGACATGTGGTACCCGTACCTGCACGGCTTTCGCCGGCCGCTCATGCAAACGCAGAACTGGTGGAAGTACGCTGATATCGACCTCGCCGAGCAGAAGAAATATCTGGGCGGGCGCTGACCGTCATGCATGCGGCGCGCACTTTGCCTGGTGGCGCTGTCCAGCACGGGCGGTGCATTTGCCCATCAGCCCGACCCGGACAAAGTGCTGCGCTGGGCATTTCGAAATCGCCGAGACCGGATTTGACCCGGCGCAAACCTCGGACTGGTATTCCGCGTATGTCATTCGCAAATATCTTCGATACGCCGTTGACCTATGATTTTCTGGCGCGGCCGCTGAAGCTGAAACCGAATATGCTGGAGGCAATGCCGGAGGTTTCCGAAAACGGCACGGTCTACACCCCGACCTGGCCTACACCATCAAGCGCCTGTTCGACGTCAAGACCAAATCGCCTAACTTGCATTACATCGACGGCACCATCGCCGGCATGGAAACACTGAAGCAGAAGCAGCGCGAGACCGGCAAATTCGATTACGACCTGCCGGTGGAAGGCTTCCAGCTGCTCGACCGCTATACGCTGCGCATCAAGCTCACCAAGTCCGATTACAACTTTCTCTACCAGCTGGCGTCGGGCAATGTTTCCGCCATCGTCGCGCGCGAAGTCGTGGAGAAATATGGCGACGACATCATGGCGCACCCGGTCGGCACCGGGCCGTATCGCCTCACCGACTGGCGACGGTCGTCACGAACCACGCTTGAATTCAATCCGAATTTCCGCGAGGAATACTGGGACGCCGAGCCGCCAGCCGGCGACGCGCGCGCGCAGGAGACCTATAACAAGCTGAAGGGCAAGCAGCTGCCGCTGATTCATCGCATCGAGTTTCATGTGGTGGAAGAAACCCAGCCGCGCTGGTTGGCATTCCGCAACGAAGAACACGATTACATCGACCGGGTGCCGGCCGAGTTCGCCAACATCGCCTTCCCGGGCAACAAACTCGCCGCCGACCTGGCCAAGCGCGGTGTGCAGATGAATCGCACGCCGTCGATGGAAGTGACCTACGCCTATTTCGGCATGGAGAACCCGGTCGTCGGTGGCTACACACCCGAAAAAATAGCGCTGCGGCGCGCGGTCGTGCTGAGTTACAACCACAACAAGGAAATCAGCATCCTGCGAAACCATCAGGCGATACCGGCGCACAGCCCGATCGGGCCGGGCGCCTTCGGCTATGAGCAGGATTTCCGCACCACGGCCAACGATTACGATCCGGCGCGCGCCCGCGCACTGTTGGACATGTACGGTTATGTCGATCGCGACAATGACGGTTTCCGCGACAATCCCGACGGCACACCGCTGGCCATTGAAATGGCATCGTCGCCCACGATGCGCGACCGGCAATTCGACGAAAACTGGAAGTCCAGCCTGGAAGCGGTCGGACTGCGCATCAACTTCAAGAAAGCCAAATGGCCGGACCTGCTCAAGGAATCACGTGCGGGGAAACTCATGAGCTGGCGATTGGCGTGGGGTGCGGCCTATCCGGACGCGGATGCGTTTTTTGTGATGCTCTACGGTCCCAACAGCGGGCAGGCCAATCACGCCCGGTTCCGTAACGCCACCTTTGATCGCCTGTACGAAAAGGCGAGGACGCTGCCGCCTGGTCCGGAGCGGCAGGCGGTATATCGGGAAATGAACCGCATATTCCTGACCCTGGCGCCGTGGCGGCTGGGCGCACATCGCATGGACACCGATCTCACCCAGGCCTGGGTGGTGGGTTACCAGCGCCATCCGATCTTGCGCAGCGTGTGGAAATACATCGATATCGATGTGCAGAAGAAAAAGGCGATGGGCAAGTGAGGCTGCTGCACGTCGCGCTGTTTGCGGCTGCTTGCGCTGTTCGTGGGCATTTCCCAGCGAGCGGCTGCGACCGTGCCAAAAACCATACGCATTGCATTCATGATCGCCGAGACGACGTTCGATCCGGTGGTCGCCTCGGATCTGTATTCGAACACCATCAACGAAGCGATCTTCGATCCGCTGCTGACCTACGATTTTCTGGCCCGGCCGGTCAAGCTGGTGCCGAATACGGCCGCCGCGCTGCCGGAGATCACGGACGAGGGCAAGTCTATACCTTCCGCATCAAGCCTGGCATCCATTTTCGCCGACATGCCGCGTTCGGCGGCAACCAAGCGCGAACTGACTGCCTATGATTACGCCTACACCCTGAGACGGCTGTTTGACCCGAAAAACCGCTCGCCGTGGCTCTGGTATGTCGAAGGCAAGATCATCGGTGGCGATGAGGCCGCCGCCGCTGCGCAAGAAAAGCGGCAAGTTCGATTACGACCAGCCGATCGCCGGCATCGAAACACCAGACCGATACACGCTGCGTATGCGGCTCAAGGATACCGATTACAACTTCATCTACATCTTTGCCACCGCCCAGACCGGCGCCATGGCGCGCGAGGTGGTGGAAAAGTACCAGCCGGACCCGGGCAGCCACCCGGTCGGCACCGGGCCGTTCCGCCTGGCCGAATGGAAGCGTTCGCACAAGATGGTGCTGGAGGCGAACCCCGGCTACCGCGATGCGTTTTACGAGGCGGAACCCGGAGCCGACACCATCATGCAGGCATCCCAGCAGATGAAAGGCAAGAAACTGCCGCTGGTGCAGCGGGTGGAAGTGACCGTGGTGGAGGAATCGCAACCGCGCTGGCTGGCGTTTCTCAATGCTGAAACCGATTACGCCAATACGCCGGTCGAATTTGTCGGCAGTGCGTTTCCCGGCGGCAAGCTGGCGCCGAATCTCGCCAAACAGGGAATCAGGGGCCAGCGGCATGTCGAGCCCGATCTCGTATACACGTACTTCAATCTCGATCACCCGGTGGTCGGTGGCGTCACGCCCGAAAAGATCGCGCTGCGCCGTGCGATTGCGGACGGCGTACAACTATCACGAGGACATCAACATCATTCGCAACGGCGGCGCGATCAAGGCGGAGTCGCCGGTGCCGCCTGGCGTGCAGGGCTATGATCCGGCGTTCAAGACTGCGCAATTGACATACGACCCAGCGAGTGCGCGCGCATTGCTTGACCTGTACGGCTACACCGATCGCGATGGCGATGGCTATCGCGAAACGCCGGACGGCATGCCGCTGGTGATCGAGCTGGCCTCGAGCCCGATACCACTTCAAGCAGTTTCCAGGATTGTGGAAAAAATCTGGACGCCATCGGCATCAGGTTGACCTTCAACGTCGCCAAATGGCCGGACCTGAACAAGCAGGCCAAGCTCGGCAAATTGCAGATGTGGCAGGTGTCCTGGGGCGCGGATTATCCCGATGCCGAGAACTTCCTGCAGAACCTGTATGGGCCGAATACCGGCAGCGGCACCAACTACGCGCATTTCCGCAATGCGCAGTTCGATGCGCTGTATAACCGTGCCAAGAAGATGCCGGCTTCGCCCGAGCGCACGGCGCTCTACAACGAAATGAACCGGCTGGTGGCGGCCTACGCGCCCTGGTTGCCGCAAATCCACCGCCTGCGCAATGAGGTCTCGCACCCCTGGCTGGTGGGCTATTCCGGCATCCCATCATCAACGCGCCGTGGCTGTATCTGGACATCGACGAAGCAAGCGGGGACAGTGGCACTAGAGCGGTGGCCGCTGCAGGGTTGGCGCCCGGGGGGGGGGGAAAGGGGGGGGTGGGGGGGGGGGGGGGGGGGGGGTCGGCGGAGTATAATCGCCGATTTGTTTTTCCCGCATACAAGAGCTTGCGTCATCCGTTGCGTCTGTACGCGCATCCTTTTCAGGAAGCGTATCGCGAGCCGGGCGAGCCGCCCTGGTCCGCTATTGCTGGGCACACCGTCACGATTGCGGACGCGACCGAAAAGAAATCGCTGCGCTACGCCTTCCGCACCGCCGAGACCGGCTTCGACCCGATGAAGGTCTACGACCGCTATTCGGTCGGCATCATCGAGAACATTTTCGAGTCCCCGCTTACCTACGACTGGCTGGCGAGGCCGGTCAAGCTGGCGCCGCAACTGGTCGAGTCGATCCCGGTGCCGGAGGAAAACGGCACCCGCTATACCCTGCGCTTCAAGCGCGGCATCTACTTCGCCGACGATCCGGCGTTCAAGGGCAACGCCGCGAATTGATCGCCAAGGACATGGAATACGCCATACGCCGCTTTCGCGATCCGGCCAATCGCTCGCCGTACGAGTGGCTGTTCGAGAACAAGGTGCTGGGCCTGGACGAGGCGGCCGAAAAGGCCAAGAAAGAAGGCAAGTTCGATTACGACACACCGATCGAGGGCCTCAAGGTGCTCGACAAATACACGCTGCAGATTCGCCTGCGCTCGCCCGACTACAACTTCCTGTATTTCCTGGCGATGCCGAACGTGGTGCCGATCAGCCGCGAGGTGATCGAAGGTTACAAGGACGACACCATGGGCCACCCGGTCGGCACCGGTCCCTATCTGCTCAAGGAATGGACCCGCCGTTCCAAGATCGTGCTGGAGAAAAATCCCGGCTATCGCGGCCATACTCTGTCCACCGAGTTTGCCAATGCCGATGACCCGTGGGACCGCGAGGCGATCAAGGCGCTGGCCGGCAAGACGCTGCCGCTGATTGACCGGGTGGAAATTTTCCCGATCGAGCAGGAGCAGCCGCGCTACCTCGCCTTCATCAATTTCGAACACGACTTCCTCGAGGAAACACCATTCGAGTTCGTCGAACAGGTGTTGCCAAACGGCAAGCTGGCGCCCAATCTCGCCAAGGCGCGGCGCCACTGTATTCCGCGAAGAGCAGATGGAGTTCACCTACGACCTGTTCAACATGAACGACCCGGTGCTGGGAGGCCTGACCCCGGACAAGGTGGCGCTGCGGCGCGCGATGGTGCTGGCGCACGACCGGGGGCAGGAGATCGACATCATCCGCCGCAAGCAGGCGATTCCGGCGCAGTCGCCGGTGCCGCCGGGGGTGGTGGGGTTTGACCCGGCATTCAATTCCTCGACCTGGCTGGACTACAACCTGCCGCGCGCCAAGGCGCTGCTGGAAATGTACGGCTACACCGACCGTGACGGCGACGGCATCCGCGAGGCGCCGGACGGCAAGCCGATGCAACTGACTTACAAATACAACTCGGGCTCACAGGACCAGCGCCAGCTGGCCGAGCTGTGGGCGAAATCGCTGACGGCGGTCGGCATCAAGCTCGATACCATCGCGGTCCAATTCGCCGACATGCTCAAGGACAAGCGGGTGGGCAAGTTCCAGATGGCGAGCTCGGCCTGGATCGCCGACTATCCGGACGCGCAGAATTTCCTGCAGCTGTATTACGGGCCCAATATCGGCCAATCCAATGAGGCGCGTTTCAAGCTGCCGGCCTATGATGCGGCTCTACGACCGGTCGCTGACCCTGCCGGACAGCCCCGAGCGCAATCAGGTTTACCGGGAAATGTATCGCCTGCTGCTAAGCTACGCGCCTGTTCGCCTCGGCGTGCATCGCATCTTCAGCCATATCCTTTACCCGTGGGTGAAGGGCTACAAGAAACACCCGATCCTGTACACCAGTTTCCGTTATCTCGATATCGATGTCGCGGCCCAAACGGGCGGCGATGCAATAGCTTGTTCAAGGTTTTCAAAATAGGGAGGCCGAATGCTAGCCTATGTAATAAGACGACTATGGCAAATGATCCCCACGCTGGCGGGGGTCGTATTGCTGATTTTTTCCTGTTCAATGCGGTCGGCGGCGACCCGGCGCTGGTGCTGGCCGGCAAGATCTCCAACCAGGAACAGATCGACAACATCCGCAAGCAGCTCGGCGTCGACCAACCCTACCTGGTGCAGCTGGGCTATTTCGTTGAAGCGACCGGTTCCTGTACCTACAAGACTTTCCGACCCACGGGCGAACAAGGCGAGGGCAAGGCCGTGCCCTCGTGCGTCCGGCGACCAAAGGAGGTTCAAAATCTTCCTCACCCGGCTCGGACCGACCCTGACCATCATGCTGCCGGTGCTGGTGCTGGAAACGGTGCTCGGCGTGATTCTCGCCATCGGCGTCGCCTACGTGCGCGGCACCATCACCGACCGCGCCATCATGATGGTCTGCACCGTCGCGATGTCGATCTCGTTCCTGGTCTATATCATCGTCGCGCAGTACTACTTCGGCTTCAAATGGGGCATGTTCCCGGTGCAGGGCTGGACCGACAGCTTCTGGAAGAACCTCACGCTGTACGCGCCGCTGCCGATCATGCTGGCGGTGTTCGTCGGCCTGGCGCCGGCGCTGCGGCTGTATCGCAGTTTCTTCCTTGACGAGATCAACCACGACTACGTCCGCACCGCGCGGGCCAAGGGGCTAGGCGAACGCACGGTAATGATGAAACATGTACTGCGCAATGCCATGATCCCGATCCTGACCAACATCGGCATCGCGCTGCCCGGCATCTTTGTCGGCTCGTTCCTGCTGGAGACGTTCTTCTCCATCCCCGGCCTCGGCCGCGAAATCCTGGTGGCGGTCAACCGCTCCGATTTCCCGGTGATCAAGGCGGCCACCGTCTACCTCGCCATGATCACGATGATCATCAACCTCGCTGTCGACGTGATGTACAAAGCCGTCGATCCGCGTGTCACGTTTAAATAAGGAGCGAGCGATGAGCGCTGTTCTGACGAAAACCCGCCGCACCGTGGCGGCCCGCTGCATCAGGCCTCACCCGGACTGTGGACGCTGGCCTGGCGGCGCCTCAAGCGCGACAAGGTGGGTATGGTGTCGCTGGCGATCGTGATTTTCTTCCTGCTGATGATGGCGGGATCGTATACCGGCCTGGTGGCAAAGAACTGGTCCAAGGAAGTCGGCGTCTCGTACGCCAACCCCGGCTTCCTGGCCGGCGCCGAAAACCTCGAGGCCAGCAACACTGCCTCGCCGGAGGCCAGCAAGGTGCCGTATGTCGACTTGTCGGACATCGACCCGCTGGCGCCGCGCTACAAGGAATGGGAAGAGCGCACCGCCAAGATCAAGGTGACCGAAACGCCGCGCGCGGACACGCTGCTGTTCGGCGGCGACAAGTGGGGCCGCGATGTGCTGCAGAAGGCGGTAAAGGGCGCCGAGACCTCGATCTTCGTCGGCCTGGTGGCAGCGCTGCTGGCTACATTCATCGGCACCGTGCTGGGCGCCATGTCGGGCTACATGGGCGGGAAGACCGGCGACACGCTGGAATGGTTCTACAACGTCTTCACCTCCATCCCCTACATCCTGCTGATCCTGGCCTTTGCCGCCGTGTTCAAGCGCGGCCTCGATACCATCATCTTCATCCTGGCCTTCACCGGCTGGACCGGCATTTACCGCCTGGTGCGCGCCGAGTACATCAAGCATGCATCGCGCGAATACGTGAAGGCCGCGCAGGCAATCGGCGCAACCCACACGCGTCGCATGTTCGTCCATATCCTGCCCAATGTCTCGCACGTCTGCCTGGTGCAGTTGTCGCAGCACGTGGTGCAGTTCATCAAGGCTGAAGTGATCCTGTCCTTCCTCGGCCTCGGGGTGCCGGTCGATTCGGTTTCCTGGGGCACCATGCTGGCCGAGGCGCAGTCGGAGCTCGTCATCGGCAAGTGGTGGCAGCTGGCGGCGGCGGGTATTTCAATGGCGATACTGGTGACGGCGTTTTCGATGCTGACCGATTCGCTGCGTGATGCGCTCGATCCCAAGATCAAATAAGCGCGGCCCGCCAAATGGAAAACATCCTCGAAGTCAAAAACCTCAGCGTACAAGTTCCGCCTTGACGGCGGCACCATTTTGAAGCGGTCAAAGGCGCGTCATTCGACGTTCCCACGCAACTCCACCGTGGCGCTGGTGGGCGAATCAGGCAGCGGCAAGTCGGTGTCGGCGATGTCGATCGTTCGCCTGTTGCCACGCGAGCAGGCATCATTTCCCCCGACAGCGAAGTACTGTTCAACGGCGCAACCTGCTCAAGCAAACCGACGCGCATGCGGGCCATCCCGCGGCAAGGAAATCTCGGTCATCTTCCAGGAACCGATGACGTCGCTGAATCCGGTGTTCACCTGCGGCGATCAGATCGCCGAAGTATTGCGCCTGCATACCGGCATGAGCAACAGCCAGGCCTGGAAGCGCGCCGAGGAACTGATGAACGAAGTTGGCATCCCCAATCCGAAGCTGCGCATGCGCTCGTATCCGCACGAAATGTCCGGCGGGCAGCAGCAGCGGGTGATGATCGCAATGGCGATCGCCTGCGAGCCCAAACTGCTGATCGCCGACGAGCCGACCACCGCGCTGGACGTGACCATTCAGAAGCAGATTCTCGACCTGATCGCCATGCTGCAGGAAACGCACCACATGTCGGTGCTGTTCATCACCCACGACCTCGCGGTGGTGGGCGAGATCGCCGACCACGTGGTGGTGATGCAAAGCGGCGAAATCAAGGAAAGGGCCGGCCCAGCATTTTCGAAGGCGCCACAGCACCCGTACACGCAAGGCGCTGCTGACGTGCCGCCCCAGCGTGAGCAAGCGGCCGATGCGACTGCCGGTGATCGACGATTTCATGGGTACGGCCGGGTTGCAGCCGAGCACCTGGCGCAACGCAAGCGCGGCTACGCTGAAGGCGACCAGATCGTCCTGGAAGTAAACCTGTCAAGCATTTCCAGCTGAAGGAAGGCCTGTTCAAGAAACGCGACGTGCCGGCGGTCAAGGATGCCTCATTCAAGCTGGCCCGCGGCAAGACGCTGGGGCTGGTCGGCGAGTCCGGCTCAGGCAAGACCACGGTCGGCCTGACCTTGATGCGGTTGCATGACGCCGCCGGCGGCGAAGTGCTGTTTGACGGCGTCGACCTGCTCAAGCTGTCGAGAAAGACTTCATGAAGTACAAGCGCCGCATTCCAGATCGTGTTCCAGAACCCGTATGCGTCGCTCAATCCGCGCTTCACGGTCGGCCAGATCCTGATGGAACCGATGATCATCCACAGCATCGGCAAGGACGAGCAGGAGCGGGTGCAGATGGCGATGGCGCTGCTGAAACGGGTCGGCATGCCGGAAGTGTCGTTCTACAAGTATCCGCACGAGTTTTCGGGCGGCCAGCGCCAGCGCATCGCCATCGCGCGCTGCCTGACGATGAAGCCCGATGTGCTGATCTGCGACGAATCGGTGTCGGCGCTGGACGTCTCGGTGCAGGCCCAGGTACTGAACCTGCTGCAGGACCTGCAGGACGAATTCCAGATGAGCTATATCTTCATCTCGCACGACCTCGCGGTGGTGAAGTACATCTCGGACCAGGTGATGGTGATGTCGGACGGCGATGTGGTGGAAGTGGCTAATTCCGACGACATCTACCTCAATCCGCAGCAGGAATACACCAAGAAGCTGCTGGGCTCGATTCCCCAAAGGATGGCAGGAATCGGTGGCGGC
>JADKJR010000040.1 GCA_016720925.1 Betaproteobacteria bacterium
AATATATCGATATCGATCTCGACAAACAAAAGGCGATCCGCAAGTGACGTTCTGTAAATGCGCCTTGCTGCTACTGGCCCTGCTCGTGGGAATTTCCCACGAGGCGCATCCGGCCGTGCCGAAAACCATACGCTTTGCATTCCTGGTCGCCGAGACGACGTTCGATCCGGTGACGGTATCGGATCTGTATTCGAACACCATCAACGAAGCGATCTTCGATCCGCTGCTGACGTACGATTTTCTTGCTCGTCCGGTGAAGCTGGTGCCGAATACGGCCGCGGCACTTCCGGAGATCACCGACGAAGGCAAGATATACACGTTCAAAATAAAGCCCGGCATCTATTTTGCCGACGATGCCGCATTCGGCGGAACGAAGCGCGAACTGACTGCGCATGATTACGCGTACACGCTGAAACGGTTGTTTGATCCGAAGAATCGCTCGCCGTGGCTTTGGTATGTCGAAGGCAAGATCATCGGTGGCGATGAGGCCGCTGCCGCTGCGAAAAAAAGCGGCAAGTTCGATTACGACCAGCCGATTGCGGGCATCGAGACGCCAGACAAATACACGCTGCGTTTGCGCCTGAAGGATACCGATTACAACTTCATCTATATTTTTGCCACGCCACAATCGGCGGCAATGGCGCGCGAAGTTGTCGAGAAATATCTTCCCGATGCAGGAAGCCATCCCGTGGGCACCGGCCCGTTCCGCATTGCCGAATGGAAGCGCTCTCACAAGATCGTGCTGGAAGCGAACCCCGGTTTTCGCGAGGTGTTTTATCGGGCGGAACCCGGAGCCGACACCATCATGCAGG
The DNA here is from genome assembly GCA_016720925.1 of Betaproteobacteria bacterium. Taxonomy (NCBI): domain Bacteria; kingdom Pseudomonadati; phylum Pseudomonadota; class Betaproteobacteria; species Betaproteobacteria bacterium. Next base: position 813 of record JADKJR010000040.1, read on the forward strand.
CGGCCCATGCACGCATGAACGGCAAGAAACTGCCGCAGGTGCAGCGCATCGAAGTCACCATTGTCGAGGAATCGCAACCGCGCTGGCTGGCGTTTCTGAATGGCGAGACCGACTACGCCAATGCGCCGGTCGAGTTCGCTGGCAGCGCATTTCCGGGCGGGAAATTGGCGCCGAATCTCGCCAAACAGGGAATCAGGGCCAGCGGCATGTCGAGCCCGATCTCGTGTACACGTACTTCAATCTCGATCACCCGGTGGTCGGTGGCGTCACGCCCGAAAAGATCGCGCTGCGCCGTGCGATTGCGCTGGCATACAACTATCACGAGGACATCAACATCATTCGCAATGGCGGCGCGATCAAGGCGGAGTCGCCGGTGCCGCCTGGCGTGCAGGGCTATGATCCGGCGTTCAAGACTGCGCAAAGTGACCTACGACCCGCCGCGTGCGCGCATTGCTCGATATGTACGGCTACATCGATCGGGATGGCGATGGCTATCGCGAAACACCGGATGGCAAGCCGCTAGTCGTTGAGCTTGCGTCCGAGCCGGATTCCACCTCCAAACAGTTTCAGGAACTCTGGAAAAAAAATCTCGACGCCATCGGTATCCGGCTGACCTTTAATATTGCCAAATGGCCGGACCTCAACAAACAGGCCAAGGCAGGAAAACTGCAAATGTGGCAGTTGTCCTGGGGCGCGGATTATCCCGATGCCGAGAACTTCCTGCAGAACCTGTATGGACCAAATACCGTGAGCGGCGCCAACTACGCGCATTTCAGGAATGCGCAGTTCGATGCGCTGTATGAGCAGGCAAAGAAGATGCCGTCCTCACCTGAGCGTACGGCGATTTACAACGAAATGAACAAACTGGTGGCGGTCTATACCCCATGGATTCCCCAGACCCATCGCCTGCGCAGCGAAGTGTCGCAGCCGTGGCTGGTGGGCTATTTCCGGCATCCCATTATCAACGCGCCGTGGCTGTATCTGGATATCGATGAATCGAAGCGGGTGGGTGTCGAATGAGGGGCTGAATTGTGCCCGCTCGCGACGAGAACACAAGCACTGGCGCGGCCTTCTGGCGCATTATTGAGTAAGGCCAAGCGCCGCGCCAGTGCTTGTGTTTTACTTTTTCTCCGCATCCAACAGCTTGCGTAAACAGCCGTCAAATGCGTCTGTACGCGCATCCTCTTTCCAGGAATGTCGCGTGATGGCGAGCCGGGCGAATCGAGCCATTGCGCATGCGATCACGCTATTGCTGGTGGCATTTCTCACGGTCGGCACAAGTGCGGACGCAACCGAAAAGAAAACGCTGCGCTACGCTTTCCGCACCGCCGAAACCGGCTTCGACCCGATGAAGGTCTATGACCGCTATTCGGTCGGTATCCTCGAGAACATATTCGACACACTGCTGACCTACGACTGGCTGGCGCGTCCGGTGAAACTGGTGCCGCTGGTGGTGGAAGCGGTGCCGGAAGCCGAGGAAAATGGCACGCGCTACACATTCCGGCTGAAGCGCGGCATTTACTTCGCCGACGATGCGGCATTCAACGGCAACCGCCGCGAACTGATCGCGAAAGATGTCGAATATGCGATACGCCGCTTTCGCGATCCCGCGAACCGCTCGCCGTACGAGTGGCTATTCGAAAACAAAATCCTCGGGCTCGATGAACTGGCCGAGAAGGCCAAGAAGACCGGCAGCCTCGACTACGAAACACCGATCGAGGGAATCAGGATTCTTGACCGGTACACCATCCAGTTCCGGCTCAAGTCCGCGGACTACAGTTTCCTGTACATCATGGCGATGCCGAATGTGGTGCCGGTCGCGCGGGAAGTCATCGAGAAGTACAAGGATGACACGATGGCGCATCCAGTCGGCACCGGGCCCTATATGCTCACCGAGTGGACGCGCCGCTCGAAAATCGTCCTTGAGCGCAACCCCGGCTATCGCGGCCACACCCTGTCGACGGAATTCGCCGACCCCAATGATCCCTGGGATCGAGAGGCCATCAAGGCGCTCGCCGGGAAAACGCTCCCGCTCATCGACCGGGTGGAGATTTATCCGATCGAGCAGGAGCAGCCGCGCTACCTGGCGTTCGTCAATCTGGAACACGATCTGCTGGAAGAAACGCCATTCGAATACATCGAGCAGATCCTGCCCAACGGCAAGCTCGCGCCGAACATGGTCAAACGCAACGCCAGTGTATTTCGCGAAGAGCAACTGGAAATCACCTACGACCTGTTCAACATGAACGATCCGTTGATCGGCGGATTTGCGCCGGAGAAAATTGCCTTGCGGCGGGCGTTGGTGCTGGCCCATGACCGCACCCAGGAAATCGACATCGTTCGCCGCCGTCAGGCGATTCCCGCCCAGTCGGTGATTCCACCCGGCGTCGTGGGCTTCGATCCCGGTTTCAAGTCCGGCAATTTCCTTGACTACAATCTTCCCAAAGCCAAAGCGCTGCTCGACATGTACGGATACATCGACCGCGACGGCGATGGCATCCGCGAAACGCCCGAGGGCAAGCCGCTGATCATCACGTACAAATACAACTCCGGCTCGCAGGATCAGCGGCAGCTCGCCGAATTGTGGGCAAAGTGCATGGCGGATATCGGCGTCAAGATCGAGACCGCTGAAGCGCAGTTCGCTGACTTGCTGAAAGACAAGCGCGTGGGCAAGTTCCAGATGGCGAGCTCGGCATGGATTGCTGATTATCCCGACGCGCAGAATTTCCTGCAGTTGTTCTACGGCCCCAACATCGACCAGTCGAATGACGCGCGCTTCAAGCTCCCGGAGTACGACCGCCTGTACGACAAGGCCATGACGCTGCCCGATAGTCCGGCACGAAATCAGCTATACCGTGAAATGTCCCGCGTGCTGCTAAGCTACGCACCGAGCCGCTTCGGCGTGCACCGGATTTTCAATCACTTCCTGTACCCATGGGTGAAGGGCTACAAGAAGCACCCGATCCTGTTCACCAGTTTGAGGTATCTCGATATTGATGTCGCGGCACAGAAGGCGGGAATGAATTAGTTATATAGGATGCCGTCATCCCCGCGAAGGCGGGGATCCAAGTCTGCAATATATCCACGAAACCTGGACCGTCGGCTCGGCGGGCACCGGGAAAAAGTGGCTCTGGTTCAATATGCTTGGTTGGCGGAACAATGCGTTTTCAAAAATAGGGAGGCCGAATGTTAGCCTATGTAATAAGACGAATATGGCAAATGATCCCCACGCTCGCGGGTGTCGTGTTGCTGATTTTTTTCCTGTTCAATGCGGTCGGTGGCGACCCGGCGCTGGTACTGGCCGGCAAGATCACGAACCAGGAACAGATCGAAAACATTCGCAAGCAATTGGGGGTGGATCAGCCATATCCGGTGCAGTTGGGCTATTTCGGCTTTGAAATCGCGACCGGTTTCACCTGTACCTACAAGAGCTTTACCGACCCGGATCGGGCCAAGGCAAAAGGCGAGGGCAAGGCCGCTGAGTGCCAGTCAGTGCGTTCGTGGGCAACGAATGAAGAGGTTCCCAAGATCCTCATTACACGCATCGTACCGACACTGACCATCATGGTTCCCGTGTTACTGCTCGAAACGATCATTGGCGTGCTATTGGCGATTGGCGTTGCCTATGTGCGCGGCACACTGACCGATCGCATGATCATGATGGTCTGCACGGTCGCGATGTCAATTTCCTTCCTGGTCTACATCATCGTTGCCCAGTACTACTTCGGGTTCAAGTGGGGCATATTTCCGGTACAGGGATGGACCGATAATTTCTGGAAGAACCTCACCACCTACGCGCCGCTGCCGATAATGCTGGCGGTATTCGTCGGCTTGGCCCCGGCGCTACGCTTGTATCGCAGTTTCTTTCTCGACGAGATCAACCACGACTACGTGCGCACCGCGCGCGCGAAGGGTCTCTCGGAGAAAACCGTGATGTTGAAGCACGTGCTGCGCAACGCCATGATTCCCATCCTCACCAACATCGGCATCGCGCTGCCGGGCATCTTTGTCGGCTCGTTCCTGCTGGAGACATTCTTTTCCATTCCCGGCCTTGGGCGCGAAATCCTGGTGGCGGTGAATCGCTCCGACTTTCCGGTGATCAAGGCGGCGACGGTTTATCTCGCGATGGTCACGATGATCATCAATCTCGGTGTCGACGTGATGTATAAAGCCGTCGATCCGCGCGTTTCGTTTAAATGAGGAGCGAACAATGAGTGCCGTTCTCACCGAAAAACCCATTGTTGCCCCGCTGCATCAGGCATCCCCCGGACTGTGGACGCTGGCCTGGCGGCGCCTGAAACGAGACAAGGTCGGCATGGTGTCGCTGGTCATCGTGATCGCGTTCATCCTGATGATGATCGGTTCGTTCACCGGAATCATCGCCAAGAACTGGTCGAAGGAAGTTGGCGTTTCCTACGCCAATCCGGCGTTCCTGGCCGGTGCGGAGAATCTGGAGGCCACCAAGGCTGAGGTCAAGGACGGCGCGGCAAAAATACCGTACGTCGATCTGTCGGACATTGATCCGCTGGCGCCGCGTTACAAGGAATGGGAAGAGCGCACCGCCAAAATCAAGGTCACGGAAACGCCGCGTTCCGACACGCTGATTTTCGGCGGCGACAAGTGGGGCCGCGATGTGTTGCAGAAGGCCGTCAAAGGCGCGGAAACGTCGATCTTCGTCGGCCTGGTCGCTGCATTGCTGGCCACCTTGATCGGCACGGTACTGGGCGCCATTTCCGGATACGCCGGGGGAAAGCTGGGTGACGTACTGGAGTGGTTCTACAACGTGTTCACGTCCATTCCCTACATCCTGCTGATCCTGGCCTTCGCGGCGGTATTCAAACGCGGGCTGGATACCATCATCTTCATCCTCGCCTTTACCGGCTGGACCGGCATCTACCGTCTGGTTCGCGCTGAGTACATCAAGCATTCTTCACGTGAATACGTGAAGGCCGCGCAAGCCATCGGCGCCTCGCACCGCAGGCGCATGTTCGTGCACATCCTGCCGAACGTCAGCCACGTTTGCCTGGTGCAACTCTCGCAGCACGTCGTGTCGTTCATCAAAGCCGAAGTCATCCTGTCGTTCCTTGGACTCGGCGTGCCGGTCGATTCTGTTTCCTGGGGCACCATGCTCGCCGAAGCGCAATCCGAGCTGGTCATCGGCAAATGGTGGCAACTGGCGGCGGCGGGTATTTCGATGGCGATATTGGTGACGGCGTTTTCGATGCTGACCGATTCGCTGCGCGATGCGCTGGATCCCAAGATTAAATGACCGAGATGACAAGCCAAATGGAAAAACTACTCGAAGTCAAAAACCTCGGCGTCAAGTTCCGGCTCGATGGCGGCACCATTTTTGAAGCCGTGAAGGGCGTTTCATTCGATGTGCCAAAAAACTCGACCGTCGCGCTGGTCGGGGAGTCGGGCAGCGGCAAGTCGGTATCGGCGATGTCGATCATTCGCTTGTTGCCGCGCGAACAGGCAATTATTTCGCCTGGCAGCGAGGTGATGTTTGAGGGGCGCGACCTGCTCAAGGAATCCGACGCCGCGATGCGGGATATTCGCGGCGCACAAATCTCGGTGATTTTTCAGGAGCCGATGACCTCGCTCAATCCGGTGTTCACCGTCGGTGACCAGATCGCGGAAGTGCTGCGGTTGCACATGGGCATGAGCTACGGGCAGGCATGGAAGCGCGCCGAAGAGCTGATGAACGAGGTCGGCATTCCCCACCCGAACCTGCGCATGAAGTCGTTCCCTCATGAACTTTCCGGTGGACAGCAGCAGCGCGTGATGATTGCGATGGCGATCGCCTGCGAGCCCAAACTGCTGATCGCCGATGAGCCGACCACGGCGCTGGACGTGACGATCCAGAAGCAGATCCTCGACCTGATCGCCAAGCTGCAGGCAAAGCACCATATGTCGGTGCTGTTTATCACCCACGATCTGGCGGTGGTCGGCGAAATTGCCAATCATGTAGTGGTGATGCAAAACGGGGAAATCCAGGAGAAGGGCACTGTCAAGCAAATATTCGAAAAGCCCGCGCACCCGTATACCAAGGCATTGCTGTCGTGCCGCCCAAGCGTGGACAAGCGGCCCATGCGCTTGCCGGTGATCGATGACTTCATGAATGCGGCCGGATTGCAGCCGGAACATTTGGCCCAGCGCAAACGCGGCTACGCGGATGGCGACCAGATCGTGCTGGAAGTCCGGAATCTTTCCAAACATTTTTCGCTGAAGGAAGGCTTCTTCAAGAAACGCGATGTGCCGGCCGTGAAAGACGCAACCTTCAAGCTGGCGCGCGGCAAGACGCTCGGCCTCGTCGGTGAATCCGGTTCCGGCAAGACGACCGTGGGGCTCACGCTGATGCGGTTGCATGACGCCACCGGTGGCGAAGTACTGTTTGACGGAGTGGACCTGCTAAAGCTCTCCGAAAAAGATTTCATGAAGTACAAGCGCCGCATCCAGATCGTGTTCCAGAACCCTTATGCCTCGCTGAACCCGCGCTTCACGGTCGGGCAGATCCTGATGGAGCCGATGGTGATTCACCAAATCGGCAAGGACGAGCAGGAACGCGTGCAGATGGCGATGGCCTTGCTGAAGCGCGTCGGCATGCCCGAGGTTTCGTTCTACAAATATCCGCACGAGTTTTCCGGCGGCCAGCGCCAGCGTATTGCGATCGCGCGCTGCTTGACCATGAAGCCCGATGTGCTGATCTGTGATGAATCCGTTTCCGCGCTTGACGTGTCGGTGCAGGCGCAGGTACTCAATTTGCTGCAGGACCTGCAGGACGAATACCAGATGAGCTACATCTTCATCTCGCACGATCTTGCGGTGGTGAAATACATCTCCGACCAGGTGATGGTGATGTCGGATGGTGACGTGGTCGAAGTCGCCAACTCGGACGAGATCTATCTCAATCCGCAGCAGGAATACACCCGCAAACTGCTGGGCTCGATTCCGAAAGGCTGGCAGGAAACGGCGGCGGCGTAGCCCGCGTAACATGACAAAAGTCAAGCATTGGTGAGGTGCGCAAGGCGAAAACTATTGAAACGCCGCACCAGTGCTAGACTTTCACCAAGGCTATTTCTGTTTCCCCGAATATAAAAAAAAGGTCACCGTGATTTGTTTTGAAGGTAAATCACGGTGACTTCATTCCTTCCGGCTTCCAGTTGATTTCCTCCAGGAGGTCTGGCGTTCGCATCACCTCTTGGCGAATTTTGCCCGGACTACGTCGGCGTCTTGTTCGGCGCGAAGCGGGGAGCTACTTCGTAATACTTGCGCTCAACACACTACTGGTGCTGTCAAAGTTATAGCCGGTTTTGCTGATGTTGTTGACTGTCAGCGTATAGGTGCCTCGGTTGCCGTTGGTGCTGAACCTCGCGACACCGGTCGAACCCGTTGTGGCGGTTGCCGTCACCGTCGTGCCGCCGGGTTTGGCCCACGTCGCCGAAACCACCGCGCCAGAGATGACTACGCCGCTGCTATTCTGAACAACAACATTGCCGCTTGCGCTGACCTTGTTCTTTTGCAGCGTGGCGGAGAGGTTGATGGCGGTACTCCGCAATACGGGCGTCACAACGACCGGATTGACCACGATTGTGGCGGTGCTACTCGCGCTGGTTCCATTGCTGTAGAACACCGTCAACGTGGCGAGGTAAGTCCCGGCGGTGGTATACGTGTGGCTAGAAGTGCCGGTAAATGACGGAACGCTGTTTCCGGCGTTCAAAATAAACTGGTTGCTGGTGCCATCCCCATAGTTCACTTGATAGGAGCTGATCATGGGTCCGTTCGGATCCATGGTCGCGGAACTGGTCAAGGTGACGCTCAACGGCGCTGTGCCGCTCGCGGGAGATGCGGTGATCAGCGGGGGCTGCGCGGGGATCACGCTGGTCGATACAGTGATGTTCGAGGTGGTGGTCACACTGGTGTTATCGGTGTAGAAGACCGTCAGATTGGCGGTGTACACGCCGGGCAGCACATAGGTGTGACTTGAATTCTGATTGAGCGCGAATGTCCGGGAGCCGTCGCCAAAATCAAGCGTGCCAGAAATGCCAGGGCTGGGGTCCCCATAGTTCAACGTGACATGGCTGATGATAGGGCCGTTCGGGTCGCTGGTGACGGACCTTGTAAAGTTCACGACCAGCGGCGCGGTGCCGCTCGTGGGTGTGGCGGTTAGCACCGGCTGGTAGTTCGCCGTGCCGGGAACGTGCCAGCAAGTCACCAGCGCATCGTAGCCGCCGGTCGCGCAGATATCGCCATTCGGAAGCGGGGTTGCCCAGGTGATCGGCAATTTGGCGAAGGCCTCCCATTGGGGAACACCGGTAGTGTCGAAACCCACCGTTACACCCTGCAGGTAGGAATTGCCCAAAATGTCCCGCGTGACCGGACCGCCGACGCCGGATACGACGGTGGTGCCATCGGCACGCACAAAGATGGAAGCCGGCACTTCGTCACCCGACAAAGCCATGTCGCGCCGGGCCTGCCATTTGATTGAGCCGCTGGTATTCAGGGCAACAATCCACCAGTCAAAGTAGCCTCCCGCCGAAGTCTGGCCCGCCACCACCAGGCTGCCGTCTGGCGCCAGAGCAATACGGCTGCCGCTGGCGGTACCGGTTGGCGCATTGGTGTCTGTGCGCCACAAGCGCGCACCCGTTGCGCGGTCATAAGCGACCACGGTAAGAAAGTATGCCAATGCGGGTGTGCTCGCACCGGTGTAAGCCCTGGCCCGTCACATATACACGCCCGCCGTCCACCACTACGTCGTTGGCATTGATCCCCTCGGCGCCGTTTACAAGCCATCTGCTGGCACCCGTGGCGGTATTGATGGCCGACGTTCTCCAGATGCCGCCGGAGGCACCGGTGACCACCACATCGGCGCCGTCCGGGCTCAATGCCGCCCCGCCGTCGGGAACCGATGTCGACGTCGCCCACAGCAGGGCTCCGGAAGGGCTGTACTTGTGCAGGATCGAGTTGTAGCCCAGATAGGCATTACCCCGGCATCGACGACCAGGCGTCCCACCGAGAGAATGGTCCCAGCGGAATCCACTCGCCACTGAAGCGTTCCGTCCGAGGCGATGCGGACCATGGTGACGCCGAAGGTGTTGCCACGGGAGTCAATGTTGGTTCCGACCGCAACGAAATCGCCGTTTGGCGCGGCGGCTATCCTGTTTCCCAGAAATGTTCCTGCAACTGGACTAACGGATTGTTGCCACCGCAACGCGCCAGCTGCGGTATATGACGTGACGCCCAGACTGCGTGCAAAAGCCGGTCCCGACACCACGGCAACATTGCCCGCTGGATCGGCGGCAATACCGCTGGCATTTCCCACGCTGGTGTTGCCGGCGGAAAGGCCGCCGGCAGTCCAGAGTATCGGCAGCGTCGTTGCGGCGGTGGCAGTGCTGGCAGATAACCCTTGTATCACCAGCGAGACGATGCTGACAGCAAAAATATAGCCAATCATCGTAAGGCGCTTCGTTGCTGCATTCATGATGCGATTCATGATCTTGATCTCCTATCAAATTTTCCAACGTCAATTCTTCGCTGGCACCCGCCAGGCGTTGCCTGAAACTGCTGATGAGTGCAACTGCCTTTTTCATGCCGATTCCTCCTCCATCGCGGGCCGCAGCAACGTGACGATACCTGCGAACCGCACATCGATCGCTGCGCGTCAGTCATCGCCGCGATGGCATCCCTGAAAGCGCAGCATTGGCAGTCCGCTCGGTACCGATTTCGGAATGAGTGGGCACAGCTCGCGCGCTTTCGCGCCATCGTCAAGAAGGCTGTCGCGAACGAATTTCACGAGGTCGTTGAATTCGCTTTCTGACAAGCGCACCGGCGTGGCGAGCAGTGGATCGATGCGTGACAGCACAGGTTCAATCGGGCCAAGGCGATGGCGAAGATCCTTGTCGACGCCGGCGCGTGACGGGTCATATTGCCGCGCGGACTCGTACACATTCAGATGGTGCCGAATTGCATCCTCGATGCGGGTAAATGCGCCATTGTGAAAAAAAGCAGGTTGCAGTGCGGCATTGCGAAGTGGTGAACTGCGGAACTTGTAGCGGTCATTGGGATTGCCGGTGATTTGCTCCAACCCGAAATCCTCGTCCTCACCCGGGCCGTCGTAGATCATGTTGCTCTTGCCGACGCCGAATTCCGGCGCGATCTGCGGCACACCGGCCACGTGCATTTTGAAGTCGCTGAACATTTCGTTCGACGTTCCGCTCACCGCGTGGCAGCTTGCGCAATTGCCTTTACAGAAAAAGATCAGCGCCCCGCGTTTTTCCGGGGTGGACATCGCATTCACCTGGCCGCGGGCAAACTTGTCTATGGGTGCATCCGCGAGGGTCAACGAGAATTCAAATTCCGCGATCGAGCGGCCGAACATTGTGAAGTCTATTGGTGCGCCTCCCGCGACCGCCGGGAACAGTGCGCCGAAGCGCCGGCGGTATTCTGCATTGCCATTGAGGCGTTTCAGGACTTCCTGGCGAATCGGCTCATTCCGAAAGCCGGATGAATCGGGCAGCGGAACCGGGCCGCCCAGGCCGTCATCGAATTGATCGAAGCGCGGTCCAATCGTACCCTTCGTTCCGCTGAAGCCGGCGACTTCGACCAGTTCGGTTGGGGAATGTGCGCCTGTGCAATCAGCAGATGTTTGACGACCGGATCGTTCGCGGGAACTGGCTCGCGCCTTCAGGTGCGGGAAAAAAGCCTTGCGAGTTGTCGAATGGGTTACCCGATGGCGCGGAAAATCGGCCGTTCCACATGAGGGGGGTAGAACACCGTGTTCACGACCGACGGCGTACGGCGTTGATTGCGAGGCCCTTTCCGGCCCGGGCCAACGATCAGATTATTCTGCACACCGATGGCGATCGACTGTGTGTCGCCAAACCCGCTTGCGGGCGCATGACAGCCGGCGCAGGTATTGTCGTTGTTCAGCCCGCCCGAGCGGTCAAAGAAGAGCAGTTGGCCGAGTTCGGCAAGACGCGGATTGATCGCGCGACCGAGACGCGCCTCGAGCGTCGAATCGATGCGGCCGGTAAATCCGGCCTGCTGCAGAACAGACTTCAACATCGCGTTGAGTTTTGCGTTGCCGGAAACGTCGTCGTCAGCGCGTACCGCGACAGCGGGAGCGAGCGCGACGGCCAGGATGGCGCAAACCTTCGTCGCCCACTTGAAAAGCCTGAATGAGTAGCGATTCTGCGATGCCAGGGCGGTCGGCAGGGTGCTCAGCTGCAAAGTGTCATGCGATTTGCTTGGGTTGTGGGACGAGGTCATTTGATTCAGCTCCTGATTTTTTGCGCAGCGGGTTTGCTTGGGGCCGTTCTTATTAATTTGGGACCATAACCCGCCTTTCCCAAATAATGTTCAGACCCGAGGCACGGTCTGGACCGGTAAGCTTTGGAGATGTCCGTCTTTGCCGGGGCGGTCAAACGGGACGAATCAAAACCGAAGGCGGTGGAATCTTCAAGTGCCGCGCCGCTTCCTCACCGCCTTGAGCCGGTTGCCCGCATCAAGACGGAGCAATCACCCTGAACATGCGGTGTCGGAATTTGGATGGCGGGACGAAAAGTTCACAAGATGAGTGCAATCGAAGCAAACCTCAGGGGCGCTTCAGTGATTCGTGACGACTATTCATCGAAAACCCAGCATCCACGGGCTTTTCAAGGCGCTTTTTCGCTGCAAGGCGCGCCGGTGCTTGAGTTTCAAGTCTGCTTCACGGTGCCAACGCGGTCCCCGACCGCGCCTTGACCATCGACAGGTCGGCAGCGTCTATCGCACCGGACGCATCGAGGTCCAGCATGAAATTGGTGCTGCCCAATGTCTGGCCTGATCGCGCTTTCACGCCACTGATATCGCCCGCCGTGACCGCGTGCGAACCATTGACATCGCCAACCAGAAATCCCATCGAAGCGGCGACGTCACTGCCAGAAACGTTGATATTGCTTAGCGTGATCTTGGCGCGCCGATTGTCCGGCACGCCGGTGAGCGTGACCACGACTTCATTTCGAGGGATTGCCGGGATCGTGAAGGTCGCGGAACCGACATCAAACAAACCGGTGGCGTCTTTCGACGTCACGCTGCCCACGGAGCTTATCGGTCCATCGAACTGGAAGACGATGCTGTGCACGCTGCCCATGGCGCGCGGCTCAACGGTAACGGCACCGCTGATGTCGGTGCCCGCGGCGATGAGAATGTCATGGACGCCTGCCGCGCCATGTGTCTTGCGCGATTTTACGGATACCAGCGCGGGGTAATGGTCACGGCGGCAGCGGTCATTACGCCGCCGACGACCGGCCCCGTCGCGACGGCCTTGGCGCCGTTAGTCAAGGCGCTTATCGGCGCACCGTCGAAGACGGTTTGCAGGTTCATGACGATCGGCTGATTGCCCATCACGAAACCAGTGGTCGTGACATTGGCTGCAAGGCCCTGCACCAAGCCGAGTTGCATGTCGGTGCTGGCGAGAACCGAGCTTTCAATGGATACACGTTCCGCTACGAGTGTGCCGACGACCGGTTCTATGGTCGTTCTCTTGACTTCGACGTACTTCCCGTTCGCCAGGGCCTGGTGCACCGTGGGACAAATCGGCTGTGCTGTAGTCCACCACTTACGACGGGCCGATCATGAACGTTGTTCCCGTCACATTGCTGATGATGCCACGCAATTCGTACTTGATCAGCGACGCCTTTTTCTCCACGCGCGACGCGGTATAGCTGCCGTCGTTGGCGTTATAGAATCCACTCACCTCTACGACATCGCCCGCATTGATCGCGGCGAGATTCGCAGCGTTTTCGTAGACGGTTTTTCGATCTGTATTGATCACCAGGCCGAGGATGTTAAAGCGGCCGTTTGTGCCGTTGATCACGGGCGCCGCATCGACCGTACCCTCGATATCGCCACCGAATTCAACCAGCGTCGCCGTACCGGTCAATCCGCCCGCATCGACGGTTCCTTCCACACGCACCGCCATGCCCAGTTTCAGTTCGCTTTCGGGCCGATTCGGAACGCCATTGATGATGATGTTGGCGCCGGAGATGAAGTACTCGACGCCGTTGACGTAGATGCTGGCGAAATCGGTGATGACGCCGAAGGAGCGGCCAGTGCCGCCTGCGCCGACACCGCCATGAGTCAAGCCCATTGTGAATGCAAGCCAGAGTACCAGCGCAAATTTGACGAAGATCGTTCCAGAAGATTTCATGTGGTTTTCCTTACGATTCATTGGTACGGATCGACGCAGAGTTGGCGGGAGCGGATATCGCAATTGCAAAAGAACTCCGCGCATCAACTGGGATCGCAGCAAGAAAGAAAACGAAGGATTTCGGAGAACGATGTGCAGCACCTATTGCTTGTCTGATAGCTGACCTTGACTTGATCGGCGGTGCGAGGCCGCGCCCCCCCCCCGCAAAAGCGCGCCGCCAGGTACGGCGGCGGTGCATCCAAGTCTTGAATTGTTGGAGCTTGTTCATTTGTGCGTTTTCTCGGAATCGCTTTTCGAATCCGTTCCGTCATCTGTAACTTCTTCATAGTAGTAGATGCCAAAAACAGCGCGCCCGCGGCAATTCAGACTGCTTGGCGTAATGTCACGTCGTTGGAGAACTGGGCGCAAATCATCGATAATCGCCTCGCCTTTCTGCCGTGAGATCGCCTTTGTCTCGCTAAGTGTCTCGATCGGTAGATTGTCGGCATAAGCTCTCTGCTGAAAAAAGCGTTGCTCCGGCGACGCCATTACATTGTGTGAAATCGTTGTGAGGAAATCCGCGCTGTCTTCACCGAGTACGGCCAGAAGAGCTTGTTTGTTTTCCGAGTCCGGCACGACCGCGCTTTCCGAAATAGGCTCAACCTCGCCATTTGCGAGCTTGCGTACCACGCCGACCCGCAACAGTTCATCAAGCACCGCACGCACCGGCATATCGCCGCTATAGCGCTTAACCAGCGACGCGAAACCCTCGCTCGCCCTCCAGCGGCAATGGGGCCGCATGACTTGCGCTGTCCGCTTTCGGATACTCATGCCGCCACGCGGTCACCACTTTCTCCGCGCGATTGAAAGATTCGATCGCGCCGGTGTTGTCTTCGACCGTCATCGCTTGCAGGCGCGCGACTTCCTTTCGATTCAGTCCCGTGATCACGGAGATGCGTGATGCGGTTTGCTTCTTATTCGCGAGAGTGAAGTCTTTTTCGGCCACGTCCACGTACACCCACCTTGCGAGGTCCGCAAAGGTTTCATAGGGCACGCTGTGGTGCAAAAGCAGCCGAACCAGCGGCCTCAGCACCGAAGTACCGCAGCGTGCAATGTGCGCTTGATATCGTTATTCATGTTTTGGGAATATTATCCCATCACAGGAGTTAGTCAAGTGAAATTTTCATTTAAATCAAGTGACAACCACGTTTGCGCGAATGCTTTCAGCACGCTCAAGGGCGTCGGTGTGATTGGTTGCATGTTATGCATTCTGTTGCGCATAACGCTGGCAACGGGACTTTGACCTGAGCCGAATGGCCCTGCGGGAACCCGTCGCCTTACTGGCGGCGCTGGAGCAGGATTGGGTGCTCGCGCCACGCCGGCAGCCTCAATTCGACGAAGAGCCAGGGATATTTTGCGAAAGTTCGCATTTGGAACTGGACTTCAAACGCCCATGCGGGTTGGGATGCGTCAATTGTCAGGTAAACAAGGTTCAATAAATCAAATACTTAAAATATTTGTTGCGATAAATCAAAAAAACGCTTGACACTTTGGGAAAATAATCCCAAACTGCGGTCGTGATGTGGATTTCTGGCTAGATCCTCATCCATTCGTCCCCCAATCACTGGCCGCTACTAAGGAGTCACCATGAAAAAGTCCATGTTCCTCGCAAGTTCAGTCTCGGGCGTGCTCGCACTGCTCGCAGCCGGTGCACCCGCTGCGAGCGTTTCCGTATATTCGCCTGCCACCGCCATCGCCGCCGAGCAGTTCGCACTGAATGGCCCGACCAAACTACGCGCAGCCTGTTTTCGTACCATTGGCTCGCCGGGGTGCTGATGATGCGCGCCTAGCCATAGCATCCGCCAAGGCCGCGGCCGTGGACGACCCACCCGGTGACAACCGTGGACGCACCTT